>JAUZEM010000187.1 GCA_030839005.1 Actinomycetota bacterium
GTGAACATCGGCAATCCCGACGAGCTCACGATGCTCGAGCTGGTCGACGTCGTGCGCGAGGTCACCGGCTCGAGCTCCGAGGTCGTCTTCGAGCCATTGCCGGTCGGCGACCCGACCCGCCGCCGACCCGATATCAGCAGGGCGCGCCGACTCCTCGGCTGGGAGCCGACGGTAACGTTGCGGGACGGTCTCGCGCGCATGCGCGACTGGTATCTGGAGGAGCGAGACCATGGTCGCGCGTGACGATGCCCCGCCTGCAAAGCTACGCAAGCTGTCGGTCGTCGTGCCGGTGTTCAACGAACGCAACACGCTCGTCGAGATCCTGCGGCGCATGCGCGCGGTCGAGCTCCCCGACGGCATCGAGCGCGAGATCATCGTCGTCGACGACGGGAGCAACGACGGCACCCGCGATGTGCTCAACCAGGTCGGCGACAGCACCGTACGAGTCGTGATGCACGAGGCGAACCTCGGCAAGGGCGCGGCGTTGCGTACCGGCTTCGCGCACGCGACCGGCGACTACGTCTTGGTGCAGGACGCCGACCTCGAGTACGACCCGGAGGACTGGCCGAAGCTGCTCAACCCGGTACTGCGGGGACGGGCGCGCGTCGTGTACGGATCGCGCTTCACCGGGGAACGGCGCAACATGCTCCTGCTGCACTGGCTGGGGAACCGGTTCCTCTCGATGACGACGAACGTGCTGTTCAACACGACGCTCTCCGACATGGAGACGTGCTACAAGCTGTTCGATCGCGATCTCGTCGACGACATGAAGCTCCAGTCCAGTCGTTTCGACATCGAAGCCGAGATCACCGCGAAGGTTCTCAAGCGCGGCATCCGGATCTACGAGGTGCCGATCTCGTACTCCGGGCGTGAGTTCGACGAGGGCAAGAAGATCACGTGGCGCGATGGATTCGCGGCATTATGGACGCTCGTCAAGTACCGCTTCCGGGACTGAGGGTCGCGTGACCCGCGCCTGGGCTGCCGTCGTCGTCAACTACCGAGCGGGGGCGCTGCTCACCGACTGCGTTCGGTCGCTGCTCACCGACTCGAGCGCGGGTGAGGTCGAGCTCGTCGTCGTCGACAACGGATCGGATGACGGTTCGGTCGAGGCCCTTCGGCATGCGGTCCCGGGCGCGCAGGTGATCAGGTCGCCGGGGAACGTCGGCTACGCGCGCGCCGCGAACCTGGGGATCGCCGCGACTCGTGCGCCGATCGTCGCCGTCCTCAATCCTGACCTGACGATGGAACCCGGTACGGCGAAGGCCATGCTGGCCCGGTTCGACGAGGAGCCGGCGCTGGGCGCGTGCGGTCCGCGGATCCGAAACGTCGACGGCTCCGACTACCCCTCGGCCCGGCGTTCGCCGACGGTTGCACTCGCCGTCGCGCACGGACTGCTGGGCCTGTGGTGGCCGACGAATCGGTTCACCGCTCGTTACCGGGAGCTGGACGCCGACCCGTCGCAACCCCGCTCGGTCGACTGGGTCTCGGGTGCGGCCGTCTGGCTCCGGCGCGGCGCGCTCGACGCGGTCGGAGGTTGGGACGAGCGTTACTTCATGTACGTGGAGGACCTCGATCTCTGCTGGCGCCTACGGCGTTCAGGCTTCGACGTCGCGTACGAACCGGCGGGTGCGGTCACGCATGTCCAGGGCGCGAGCACCTCGCGGCGTCCGTACCGGATGCTCGTCCAGCACCATCGCTCCGCGTGGCGATTTGCTCGGCGCCGCCTCTCCGGCGTCGCGGTGGTATTGCTGCCGTTCGCGGCGGTGTATCTCGTGACGCGTTGCGTTCTGGCGATGGCCGAGCACGCCTGGCATGCGTCCAGGTGGAGTCCCGCCCGCGGCTAGCCTTTCCGGCGTGACGAACGCCTCTCGAGCGAAGCGAAAGCGCGCGGCCGTCCGGTCCGCGAAGCGCTCCCGCCAGAACAGCTGGTGGTACGGCTTGACCGCGATCGTGATCATCGCCGGAATTGCGGGCATTGTCTACACCCAGGCGACCAAGCCTGCACCCGTCGGCCCGTTCCTCGCCGATCCGAGCAACCCGACGAAGAAGGACACCCACTGGCACGCGGCGCTCGGCGTGTACGACTGCGATCACTGGATGGGCGACTCGAGCGGCAGCGGTATCTGGAACTGGCCGGCAACCAACTCGGGCGGCAGTCCCTCGCGGGCAAAGAACCCGAACGTGTATGCGGGACTCCATAGTCACGACGACGGCGTGATCCACATGGAACCGGCCGTGTCCGAAGATGCGGGCAAGAACACCACCGTCGGCCGTTACTTCGACTACGGGGGTTGGAAGCTGTCGTCGACGGGATTCAGTTTCCTCGGCACGACGGTGAAGAACGGCGACAAATGCGGGACGGCGCCCGGCACCCTGCAATGGGAGACCGGAAAGTGGGACGGCACCAGCGGCAAGCAGAAGTACACCGTGCAGTCCGGCAACCCCGCGTCGTACAAGCTGATCCAAGACGACATCGTCGTGATCGCGTTCCTGCCTCCCGGCAAGTCGATCGCGAGCATCGGAGATCCGCCGTCGGTGCCGAACCTCGCGAAGGCGTTGGGCAAGTCCGAGACCGCGGGCGCGTCGTCCGCGACGACCGGACCGGCGGTCACGGTCCCCGCCACGAAGCCGGCGACCGCGCCCACAACGGCCACGCCCACAACGGCAACGACGGCGACGTCGAAGCCGTGAAAGCCGTCGTCCTCGTCGGGGGCGAGGGAACCCGACTGCGACCGCTGACCTTCACGACCCCGAAGCCATTGCTGTCGATCGCGAATCAGCCGCACCTCGAACGGCAGCTGGCCTGGCTGGCGTCCCACGGCGTCGACGAGGTCGTGCTGTCGATGGGCTACCTGCCCGACGCGTTCCACCGGCACTTCACATCCGACGACTCGGGCCACGACGTGTTCGGCGACGTCGTCCTGCGCTATGTCGTCGAGAAGGAGCCGCTCGGAACCGCGGGTGCGATCCGGTTCGCGGCGGAAGGAATCGAAGAGCGGATCATCGTGTGCAACGGCGACGTGCTCACGAGTCTCGATCTCGACGCGATGGTGCGCTTTCACGATGAGCACGGCGCGGAGGCGACGATCTCGCTCACTCAGGTCGAGGATCCGAGCGCCTTCGGCGTGGTGCCCACCCAGGCCGATGGCAGTGTCATCGCGTTCGTCGAGAAGCCCGCGCCCGGCAAGGCACCGAGCAACTGGATCAACGCCGGAACGTACGTCCTCGAGCCGGCCTTCTTGCGACGGATTCCACCGCGGCTCAACGTGTCCGTGGAGCGCGAGACGTTCCCGCGCATGCTGGCCCAGCCCGGGCTGCTGTTGGGCTACAGGAGCGACGCGTACTGGCTCGACATCGGGACGCCCGAGAAGTACCTCGAGGCGCACGCCGACGCGCTCGCCGGCCGGCTGTCGAACCCGCCCGCACCGGGTGCACGCGAGGTCGAGTCGGGTGTGTGGATGCAGGGCGAGGCGACGATCGAGCCCGACGCCCGCGTCGAGGCGCCGGTCTTGATCGGCGCCGGCACCCGCATCGAGGCCGGTGCGCACGTGCGTGCATCGGTACTCGGGACGGCCGCGGTCGTCGAGGCACGCGCGAAGCTCGACGGCGCGGTGGTGCACACCGGCGCCCGCGTCTCGCATGGTGGTCGCGTACGCGACTCGGTTGTCGGCGCCTACGCGGTCCTCAAGCCCGACGTCTCCCTCGCGGCCGAGACGATCGTCGGCGAGGGGGTGACCATCCCGTCCGGGACGCGGATCTCGGGTGGGCGCGTGCCGGCCGAGCGCGA
>JAUZEM010000219.1 GCA_030839005.1 Actinomycetota bacterium
CGAGTGATGGCTTCCCGTGGTTCGGTCCCGACGCGACCACTCCGGCGGACGTGCCCCGAAGGACAGCCACGAGAACCTCGGCGATCTCGCGCATCTCGTCGGCGCCCATCCCGAGCGTGGTGGCCGCCGGAGTGCCGAGCCGCAAGCCGCTCGTGTACCACGGACCGTTCGTGTCATCGGGGACGACGTTGCGGTTCAAGGTGATCCCGGCCGCACGGCACGCGGATTCGGCTTGTCGTCCGTTCAACCCGAACCGCCGGACATCAATGAGTACGAGATGGTTGTCGGTTCCACCGGTCACCACCGGGACTCCGCCGGCCATCAACGCTTCGGCCAGGGCCCGCGCGTTTTCGACGACCGCCGCCGCGTACTCCCGGAACGACGGTTGTGACGCCTCGGTCAACGCGACCGCCTTGGCGGCCATGACGTGAGGAAGCGGACCGCCGAGCACCAACGGGCACCCGCGGTCGACGAAGTCCGCCAGCTCCTGCTGACAGAGCACCAGCCCGCCGCGAGGACCGCGCAAGGTCTTGTGGGTTGTGGTCGTGACGATGTGCGCGTAGGGGACGGGGTCGTAGTCGCCGGTGTGCACCTTGCCGGCAACCAACCCCGCGAAGTGCGCCATGTCGACCATGAACGTGGCGTCGACCTCGTCCGCGATCTCGCGCAACACCCGAAAGTTCACGAGCCGCGGGTAGGAGCTGTAGCCGGCGATCAGTATCAGCGGCCGCTCCTCGTGCGCGCGCCGTCTGACCTCGTCGTAGTCCAAGAGAAACGTCGACGGATCGACGCCATAAGAGCGATGGCGGAACAACTTCCCGGAGATGTTCGGGCGGAAGCCGTGGGTCAAGTGCCCACCGGCCTGCAACGACATGCCCAAAAGCGTCTGGCTGACGAGCTGCCGGCGAAGCGCCTCCCAGTCGTCGTCCGACAGATCATTCACGTGGCCGGTCGCGAGCCGCGCCAGTGCCGGTGACTCCACCCGCTGGGAGAGCACGGCCCAAAACGCGACAAGGTTGGCGTCGATCCCGCTATGCGGTTGGGCGTACGCATGGTCGGCGCCGAACAACGCGCGGGCGAGCTCGTCGACGCGCGACTCGATGGCGTCGACGTTGTCGCAACCCGCATACAGACGATGACCCGGCACGCCCTCCGCGTACTTGTCGCTCAGCCAGTTTCCCATCGCCAGCAGGACGGCCGGACTCGCATAGTTCTCGCTCGCGATCAGCTTCAAGTGCGTCCGCTGATCGACCAACTCCTCCAACGCGGCCTGGGCGACAGCTGGATCGACGCGAGCGACTGCGTCGAGCGCCGCGGCGAAGCCAATCGTTTCGCCCGACATTCCCGCGACGCTGACGCCGAATCGAGAGAGGTAGGTCTGCAACAGGGTGCCGACGGCGACGGCCATGGGGGCTCCTCGCTCCACAACGGCCCAGGCGTTCGGCACGACTCGGAGGACGCTTCCCGGTGGTCGGTTCCACCTCACAACGCCAGTCACGACCTCACGTCAAGCCTAGCGGGGCGTGGGTACGATCCGATCGTGTCGACCCAGGATGCGCTCGCGATCGACGGCGGCACGCCCGTGCGCACCGAGCCGCTCGACTTCTCGAAGGGCGCGGCTCTGCTCGGAGCGGAGGAGGCGGACGCACTCACGGCGGTGATCGCAGAACGCTCACTGTTCCGCTACAAGGGTGGCCACACTGACGGCGCCGTCGCGGAGTTCGAACGCGCCGCGTGCGCATTGCTCGGTTGCCGGTACGCGGTCGCCATAGCGAACGGGACCGCCGCGCTGCGCTGCACGCTCGCGGCGTTGGGTGTCGGGTGCGGCGACGAGGTGATCATGCCGGCGTTCACCTTCGTGGCGACCGTGAACGCGGTTGTCGCCGCGGGCGCGGTGCCGGTATTCGCCGAGATCGATGAGACGCTCGGCCTCGAGCCCACCGATCTCGAAGCGCAGATCACCGATCGGACCGCGGCGATCGTCGCCGTGCACCTCGAGAACGTGGCGTGCGACCTCGACGCGGTGTGTGCCGTTGCCGAGCATCGCGGTGTCCCGGTGATCGAGGACGCGGCGCAGTCCTTCGGCGCGACGTACCACGGCCGCGCGGTCGGCACGTTCGGCGCGCTGGGTGCGTTCTCGCTCCAGCAGGAAAAGAACATCACCGCCGGCGAAGGTGGCCTGGTGGTGACCGATGACGAGACCCTCTACTTGCGCGCCGCGCGCTTCCAGGACCAGGGCGGCCAGTTCGTCACCAGTTACGCGAGCGCGCGCGGCGACGAGCTCACCGAGCCGTTCACGGGCGAGAATTTGCGCATGGGCGAGCTCGCGGGCGCGGTCGCGGGGGTACAGCTCGGACGGTTGACGGGAATCCTCACGACGATGCGCGCAAACAAGGCGCGCATCGTCGAGGCGGTGGGCGAGCTCGACGGCCTGACCCGGCGGCGCCGTCCCGATCCCGACGGCGACGGATCCTCGAGCATCACGTGGTCCTGCCCGACCGGGCACTCGCGAAGCGGTTCGCCGCCGCGCTCCGCGCCGAAGGCATCCCGTGTGCGCAGATGTACAACGGGCGTCCCGTGTATCTCAATGCTGCCGTGATCGCGCGGCGTACGGCGTCGGGCAAGGGCGGCCCCTGGGCGTGTGCGGAGCACCCGACCGACCGCAGCTACGGCCCGGGCTTGTGTCCGCGCACCGAGGCGCTCGTCGCGCGTTCGGTGATCGTGCCGGTTGGTGTCGCATATCAAGCGCGCGACTGCGCGGACGTCGCGCGCGCGGTGCGCAAGGTCGCCTGCGGGCTGCTGACGTGAGCGTGCGGTTCGCCGTCGTCGGTTGCGGCACCGCGGCGGAGCGGATCCACCTTCCGGCACTGCGCGCCGCCGGTGTCGATGTCACGGTGTTCGCGAGCAGGTCGCGCCCGTCCGCAGAGGCGCGGCGCGACGAATGGGGGAGCGGCGTCGTCGCCGATCGTTGGGAGGACGCGATCGCGCGTGATGATGTCGATGCCGTCGTGATCGCCGCGCCGAACTCTTTTCACCGCGACGTCGCGGTCGCCGCCGCGACCGCGGGAAAGCACGTCCTGGTCGACAAGCCGATGGCGATCACGACCGAGGACGCCGACGAGATGACCGCGGTGGCCGGCGCGCATCGCGTGGTGCTCTTGCCGTTCCACAACGCGCGCTTCGCCGCGCCGTTCGCGGCCGCGCAGCATTTCGTCGCGGCCGGTCACCTCGGCGAGGTCACGGGCTTTCGCGCCGCGTCCGGGCACGCGGGTCCGCAGAACTGGGCGCCGAACGCGGAATGGTTCTTCGACCGCAGCCTCGCCGGCGGTGGTTGTCTGATCGACCTCGGTGTGCACGTCGTCGACTTCGTTCGCTGCGTCACCGGTGAGGAGATCGCGGCCGTCTCGGCACTTGTCAACGGCCGCCGCGGCGACGTCGAGGCCGACGCCCAGTTGCTGGCACATATGCGCGGCGGAGCGATCGGCACCATCCACGCCAGTTGGTCGTGCCGGTCGGGCTCCGATCTCCAGCTGACGGTGATGGGCAGCAAGGGCACCCTGCATCTCGACGCCCGAACGCCACTCACGTTCATCGATGGTGGCGGAAACCGCGAGCGGGTCGCATTGCCCGAGACGACGAGCTCGCCGCTCGCGGAACTGCTCGCGGCGATCGCCGGCGAACGTGCCCCATCGGTCAACGCGGCCGACGGTCGAGCCGCGGTCGCGGTCGTGCAAGCCGGGTACCGCTCGGCCGCGCACGGCTCCGTGATAACGGACGTGATCTGATGTCGCGGCTGGAGGTCGGCTTCGGCACCGCGATCATCACGCCACCCACGCCGGTGCAGCTCGCGGGCTTCATCGACGATCAACCGGCGACCGAGGTGCACGACGACCTCGAGGTGCGCGCCATCTTCATGTGCGGCGAGTACGGCGCGGTGTGCCTGCTCGTGTGCGACCTGCTCGGCATGTCAGCGGGATTCGCCGGCCCGGTCCGCGACGCGGTCGCGACGGCGCTCGATCTCGAGCGCGCGGCGGTGCTGACGTCATGCGTCCACACGCACGCCGGACCGAGCACCCTCGAAGGGAGCCAGGTCCTCGGCTGGGTGACGCCCGACGGCTACGGAGAAGCGTTGGTGCAGCGCTGCTTGTCGGCGGCGCGCACGGCGAGAGCTGCCGCTGCGCCCGCGACGCTGCGCGCCGGTCGTTGGCCGCTGCCGCCGGGCCTGTCCGTCAATCGGCGGGGTTTGCCGTATGAACCGACGTTCGCGGTTCTCGATGTGATCAGCGACGGCGGCGCGCGCATCGGCACGGTCGGGAACGTCGCGATCCATCCCGTCGCACTCGGGCCCGAATGCTTGGCGGTGTCGAGCGACTGGGTCGGACCGTTCCGCACGGAGCTCGAGCGGCGTGCGGGCGGCACCCCGGTTCTGCTGTCGGGCGCGATCGGCGACGTGAATCCATGCCACGTCCACCGACAGGACAACGACTGCGGGGCCGACGGTTTCGCCGAGGCCGCGCAGCTCGGAAGCGACGTCGCACAGTGCGTCGACGCCGTGCTGCGAGAGGCCGAGCCGGTGCCAGTCGATGGACCGTCGGTCGTTCGTCACCGGGTGATCGACGTCACCCTCGGATCGACGCTGCTCACCGCTGGTCGCGAAGGTCGCACCGTGCCGATCGAGCTGGTCGAGTGGGCGTTCGGTCCTGTGCGACTCGTGTCGGTCCCGGGCGAGGCGTTCCACGCGCTCGGCCGCGCGATCGAAGACCGCGCGACCGAGGGAAGCCATGTGCTCATTGCCGGTCTCGCACCCGAGTGGCACGGCTACCTGCCGTCACCCTTCCGCGCCGGCTACGAGGAATCGACGAGCTACGGCCGCGATGCGGTCGCCGCAATCGCCGACGCGCTGACCCACTGAACTTCGCTCCAGGCGACCGTGCGGATTAGGCGCACGAGGTATACGCACGAACCTGTTGCTAGCGCGGGTGCTAGCACCGGTGCTAGCTGTGTTGTCCCGCGAGGGTGGTTGCAGGAAGCCCGCCGGCGCTGGTGAGCACCGCAGTCCGTGCGGGTCGGCGCCGCGTGGAACACTGCGGCACGTGAGTACACCGCGCGTCGCGTGGGCGCACACCACCGTCGATTCGTGCGACGCCGAGCGGGCGGCGACCTTCTGGGGCCGGCTACTGGATCTGGAACCGATCGAACGCGAGGACGGCTGGTACGTCCTCGGTCCCACGGCGGCCGGCGGTCCGATGCTCTACTTCCAACCGGTCTCGGAGCCGAAGACCGGAAAGGCACGCGTCCATATCGACCTCTGGGTCGACGACCTTCCGGCCGCAATCCGGCTCGTCGAGGAGTTGGGCGGACATCTCACGGGCGACACGCACGATGTTCGCTCCGGAACGCTCGCCGTGATGGCAGACCCCGACGGCACGGAGTTCTGCCTCATCACATTCCTGCACTGAGAAGCGGTCCGATGGGGGAGCGCTCGCCAAGATCCGTGGCCTATGCAAGAATCGCCGCGCCTTGCCCGGTACGGCCCGTTAGGAGACCCCGTATGCGTCTACGAGATCGTTCCGAAGGTATGCGGCGGTTGCGCGGCCGGCGGGTTGCTCGGCTGACGGTTGTGTCCGTGGCCGCGCTGTTGGTCGTGCCGTTCGGCGCGCTCGGAGGCATCACCATCGCGGCCGCTGCGCCGGCAACGACGTGTTCGGGGACGCAGGCGTCGCCGGCGACGCTGGCGGGCGGCACGTATTCGAGCGTGACGGTCACCGGCGTTTGTGGGGTGAACGGCGGCCAGGTCGTCGTCACCGGCGATGTCACCGTCGAAGGTTCCAACGGCGCTCTGGTAGCCGCCTTTGCGCGCAACAGCCACGGTGCGGGGACCTCGGGCCTCACGGTTCACGGAAACATCCTCGTAGGGACCGGCGCGACCGCGATCCTCGGTTGTTTCGCTTCCTCGTCGCCGTGCAACGACGACCCGAACCCGAACGCTCCGACCCTCAACAGCGC
>JAUZEM010000276.1 GCA_030839005.1 Actinomycetota bacterium
CGTTCGAGTCGAAGATGATGGCGGCGACGTTGCGCGACTTCGGCGACTCGATCGCGCGTTCCTCACCACTCGGCCGCATCGGGCGACCCGACGACATGGCGGGCGTCGCCATCTTCCTCGCGAGCCGCGCCGGCGCCTACCTCACCGGGGCGATCATCCCCGTCGACGGTGGGATCGCGACGACCAAGTAGATGGAACGCGGTTAGGGTCCGTTGGTGATCCGCGGGGGGAAGCGGCTCGCGCTGGCTTCGATCATCGCGATCGGACTGCTCGCGGCCGCATGTTCGAGCAGTGCCCGGCCGTCGACCGGCGCCCCGGCGACGACGAACGGGAACCGCGCGGCCGACCGCGAGCACGCGGTCGGGACACTCACCGAGACGTTGGTCGATCCCGGGCGCGCGACCGACGGGTCCACGAGGCCGACGGGCGCCCGCCGGACGCTGCGTACCGTCGTGTTCTATCCGGCGATCGGCCCGGTGCGCTCCGGCGCGGCCGCGAACGTAGCGCCCGATGTCGCGCACGGGCCGTACCCGCTGATCGTGTTCGCACACGGCTACGGCAGCACGCCACTCGAAGCCGAAACGCTCGTCGAGAGTTGGGCCGGCGCCGGCTACGTCGTCGCTGCGCCCGCGTTCCCGCTCACGAACGCGAAGGCCGCCGGCGGCCCGAATGCGGCCGACTACGTCCACCAACCCGCCGACATGTCGTATGTCATCACCGCGATGTTCGGCGCCACCGGCAGCTCCGGGCCGTTGCAAAATCTCGTCGACGTGCACGCGCCGGTCGGGATCGCCGGGCATTCGCTCGGCGGCATCACCACGCTCGGGCTCGCGGTCGACACGTGTTGTCACGACGACCGCATCAAGGCCGCGATCGTGATGTCGGGCGACGCCCTCACGTTCCCGGGCGGACGCTTCGACTACGCCCACGCGCCCGCGTTGCTGTTCGTCCACGGCACCGCCGATCCGGTGGTCAGCTACGAATCGAGCGTCGACGCGTTCAATCTCGCCCGCGGACCGAAGGGCCTGCTGTCGTTGCCCGGTGGCGATCACGGAGCCCCGGTCGACCCGAAGGGCAAGCTGTTCGCGAATGTGACGATCGCGACACGGACGTTCTTCGACAAGTATCTGAAACGCGCAACGGGCGCGGTGACCGACACTGGCCCAGGTGTGGCGTCGGGCGCGGCCAAGCTCGTCTTCGACGCGTCGCCCGGGTCGAACACGACTCTCCCGACGACGCCGACCACGGTCGGCCGGGCCCGCCAGGCGACCGCAAGCGCAACGACGGGTCTGCGCGCGGGACAATCGGTCACGCTCAACTGGTCTCACTTCACGCCCGGAAAGTCGGTGAACATCGTCGAGTGTTCGGAGCGCGACACGCTCGACGCGGCGGCGTGCGATCTGAAGCACGCAACGCTGTTGCATCCCGATCCGACGGGCAGCGGGTCCGTCGAGTTCGCGATCGTGTCCGGAGCGGTGGGCAACGGCGTCTGCGATGCCGCGCACGACACGTGCGCCCTGATCGTCAACGACGGCGGCTCGTTCGACCGTGCCGCGAGCGTGCGCATCCCGATCACCTTCGCATCCGGCTGACGCAACCGGCGAGCGCGTGATGCTCAGTGCTCGCCCGCGAGCACTCCGCGCTGCATGAGCACGAACAGCCACGCCAGCGCGGGGACGAGCAACGCGGAACCGCCACCGAGCACGACGAGGGTCGCGACCAGCGTCGCGTGCGCGCCCGCGGCATCCGAGATGCGGACGCTGTGCTCGAGCATGTACGGGTACTGGCCCGCGGCCCAGCCGAACAGGACCGCCACGACCGCGAGCCCCGCCGACACCCGCGCCCACGCGTACCGCGCACCCATGAGCAGTACGAGCGTCGCGACGCCCGCCACTGCCGACAACGCGATCAGCGGTGCGCCCCGATGTGTCAAGCCGTGGAACAGATCGCGCGCATCGTGCTGCAGCACGAACACGCCTGCGATCGCTACTCCTCCCGCGACGATGGCACTTCCGATCGCGCGGCGCCGGAAGTAGCCAACGAGATCCGGACTCTCGCGGCGCTGGGCGTCGGCGGTGAGGTACACCGCGGCCAGGAAGGCGCACACCACCACGGCCATGACCCCGCCGAGCATCGACGTCGGGTTCAACCAGCTCCGCAGCGCATCGCCCGTCTGCTCGCCCGCGGGCACGCGTCCGGAAGCCACGCCGCCGACGACCGCCCCGAGCATGAACGGTGTGAGCAACGAAGACGATGCGAACGTCGCCCCGAACCACCGGCGCAGGGGAAGCGTCTCCGACGCCTTGCGGAACGCGAAGGCGGCACCCCGCAGGATGATCCCGACCGCGGCCAGCGTGAGCGGGACGTACAGCGTCGACATGATCGGCGCGAACGCGGACGGAAACGCGGTCCACAGCGTGACGAGCACGAAGATCAGCCACACGTGGTTCGCTTCCCAGACGGGGGCGATCGACGCTTCGATCAGCGCGCGAGGGGAGCGCCCGCGCTCGTCACCACCGGCGACGAGATCCCAGAAGCCCGCACCGAAATCGGCTCCCGCGAACAGCGCGTAGATCGCGATGCCGACGAACATCGCCGCCGCACACGCGTTCGCCAGACTCACGACTCTTGTTCCAATTGCTCGACCAGCTCCTCGGGCAGGGGCGCGCTCGTCAGGCGGCGCACCACGATGACCGCGAACCCGGCCATGAACGCGTACACGACGAGCAGAAGGTAGTAGCCGAAACGGATGTTCGGCGCGTCGGTCACCGCGTCGCGCACACGCATGACCTGCCAGACGATCCACGGTTGGCGCCCGACCTCGGTCGTGACCCAGCCGCATTCGAGCGCGAGCACCGATGCGGGACCGGCGAGTACCGCGGCGCGCAGGAACCAGCGTGAGCGAGGGACGTTCTTGCGCTTGCGCCACGCAAGGAGCAGCCAGAGCCCGAGACCGAGCATCGCGGTTCCGATCGCGACCATGAGCTGGAACGCGGTTCGCACGACGTTCACCGGCGCCCGGTCCGAGGCGGGCACCGACGCCAGTCCCTGCACCACCGCGTGCGGCTTGTGGAACGCGAGGAAC
>JAUZEM010000396.1 GCA_030839005.1 Actinomycetota bacterium
GCGCAACGGCTGGTCGCGAACCGCGCGGCGGCTGCGGGACCGAGAGGTCGGCACCGGTGCAGAAATGTTTGACGCCGGCGGCGGTAAGCACGACGGCACGCACTTCGAGGTCCAGGTGCGCGTTGCGGAACGCGTCGATGAGCGCGTCGCGCACGTAGTACGGGATCGCGTTGCCCTTGTCGGCCCGGTTGATCGTCAACCACAGCACGCCGTTCTCGAGCCGGGTCAGCAGCTCCCCGGACCCGTTCGCCGTCTCGCCTGCAGCTTCGCTCACTGCTTCACCACCAATGCGTCGAGTGCCACCGCGCCGCGGGGCCGGATCACCAAGGGATTGATGTCGAGCTCGCGGATGTCGCCGGCGAGATCCAGGGCGAGTCTCTGCACCTTCATCACCGTATCGACCAGCGCGTCGACGTCGACGGGACGTCGACCCCGGACGCCCCCCAACAGCGTGAAGCCCTTCAGCTCTGCGAGGGCGCGGCGCGCTTCGTCATCGTCGAACGGTGGAACCCGGAAGGTCACGTCACCGAACACCTCGACGAAGATTCCGCCGAGCCCGACGGTGACCACCGGCCCGAACAGCGCGTCGGTCGAGACGCCGATGAGCATGTCGACGCCTCCCGTCACCGTCTCGCACACCATCACGCCGTCGATGCGGGCGCGGCGATCGGCCTTTGCTGCCTTGCGCAAGAGCTCGTCGTACGCGGCGCGCACCTCGGCGGCCGATGAAACGCCGACCTTGACGACTCCGGCCTCGGTCTTGTGCAGTAAATCGGGTGACGACACCTTCATCACGACCGGGTATCCGATCTTCTTGGCGGCGCGCACCGCCTCGGCCGCCGTTGCGCAGAGCTCGTCTTTCGAGGTCTTGATGCCGTAGGCGCGGATGAGCTTCTTCGCGCTCCACTCCGACAGCGCCTCACCCGGCTCCAGTGCATCGAGGAGCTTGCGGGCCTTGCGAGCGGCGGGCAGCGGCTCGCGGGGCGCGTGGTCGAACGGAGAGCGGTAGCGGGCGGAGAATGTCCAGTAGTCGGCGTAGCTCTTCACTGCCGCGACGCAGTTGTGGAACGTACGGAACACCGGCAGGTCGCCGTCGAGCAGACGCTTGTAGTACGTATCGTCGGTGCCCGCCGGCGCGCCCCACACGACGAAGACGGGCTTCGGCGTAGTCTTCGCGGCTTCGATGATGTCGCGCGTGAACGGCTCGCTGAACGTCACGACCGCACCGGTGATCGGGATCACGAGGATGTCCACGTTCTTGTCGGCGAGGATCACGTCGAGGATCTTGCGGCCGCGCGCGTCGGCGACCGGCGGACCACCACAGTCGACGGGATTCGAGACGCGCAGGTACGACGGTATGAGCCCGTCGTGGAGTTGCCGTTGCGATTCCTTCGTGAGATCGGGCAGCCGGATGCCGGCGTCGGCGAGCACGTCGGCCATGTGCGCGCCGGTGCCGCCCGAGATCGCGTACACGCAGACGCCGGGTTGCTTCGTCGAGCTCGCCCAGGCCGGAGGCTTCGGTGGACGCGTGCGCGCGAACGCCATCGACACCTCGAGCAGCTCGTCGAGTCCGTCGACGCGCGTGACGCCGAACTGGCGAAAGACGGCCGAGGTCACGGCGTCGGAACCGGTCAGGTGTCCGGTGTGCGACTGCGCCATCGACCGGCCCGCGGCGGTCTTGCCAACCTTCACCATGACGATCGGCTTGCGCAGCTTCGCGGCGTGGTCGGCTGCCAGCATCAGCGTGCGACCGTCCTTGAAGCCCTCGATGTAACACGCGATTACCCCGACCTCGGGTTGGTCGGCGAAGTGCCGGGCGAAGTCGGCGAACTCGAGGTCGACCTCGTTGCCCGTGGGCGCCCAGTGCGTGAGCCGAATGCCGACCTCTTGCCCCTGGAAAACCGGGCGCCCCTGATGGCCGGATTGCGTGATCAGCGCGATCGACGGACCCTCGAGATCGTCACGGAACTCCTCGAACGCGTTGAGGTTCGTGTTCGGCCCGAGCAGCCGCACATCGCCGGTGTGGACGAGCTCTTCGAGGCGACGTTCGCGCTGCTCGCCCTCTTCGCCGATCTCGGAGAACCCGGCCGCGAAGATCACCGCGAACTTGGCCTTGCGCCGCAGCACCTCCTCGAAGGTCTCCTCGGCGCGACCGGTGAGGATGATCGCGAGGTCGATGTCGCCGGGGATGTCGAACACCGACTTGAAGCACGCATGGCCGAGCACCGACGCGCGTTCTGGGTGCACGGGATAGAACGTCGCGCCGTTCTGCTGCGACCACTGCGCAAACTTGCGCGTCATCGCGGTGTTGGGCTTCGCCGACTGATCCGACGCGCCGATCAGGGCGATGGTCTTGGGGTGGAGGAACGCGCCGATGTCGACATCGCGCAGGCGCAGCACGCGCCCGGACACGTCGACGTCGGGTGCAACGGACGACCCCCCCGAAGGAGCGGTCGGCAACGACTCGGACATGCATCGGCTCCACGAAGGGGGGCGGGCGAGCGGCCGTAAGTATGACGGCCACGTCAGGATTCCGGCCAGTTGGTAGGTTCGACGGGGCATGCGGACTGTGGCGATCGTGGGGACCTCGCTTGCCGGACTGCGCGCCGCGGAGACGTTCCGGCGCGAGGGCTTCGACGGCCGCATCGTCGCGATCGGTGCCGAAGCGCACCTGCCCTACGACCGTCCGCCGCTGTCCAAGGAGTTCCTGCGCGGCGACTGGGAGCCCGAGCAGCTGGTTCTGCGCAAGCAGGGTGTCGACGATCTCGACCTCGAATGGCGTCTCGACGCGCGTGCCGTAGCGCTCGACATCGGCGCGCGCGAGGTCGCGCTACACGACGGAGAACGCGTGACGTTCGACGGGTTGGTGATTGCGAGCGGAGCCACCCCGCGTCGGCTCGCGAACCAGCCGAACCTCGCGGGATTGTTCACCCTGCGAACACTCGATGACGCGCTCGCGTTGCGGGAGTTGCTCGACGCGCGACCGAAGGTGGTCGTGATCGGTGCCGGATTCATCGGCTCGGAGATCGCCGCGACGTGTCGGGCTCGACACCTCGAGGTGACGGTGCTGGAGATGTTGCCGCAGCCGATGGTGCGCGGACTCGGACCCGAGCTCGGGGCAGTGCTTGCCGCAATCCACCGCGACCACGGGGTCGACCTGCGCACGGGCGTGCAGGTCGAAGCGATCGAAGGCGACGGCGCGGGCCAGGTTCGCGGCGTTCTTCTCGGTGACGGTTCGCGCATTGCGGCCGATGTCGTGGTCGTGGGCGTCGGCGTCGTGCCGGAGACCGCGTGGCTCGAGGGATCGGGGCTCACGATCGACGACGGCGTGGTCTGTGACCAGACGTGCGCCGCGGCACCGGGAATCGTCGCGGCGGGCGACGTGGCGCGTTGGCCCAACCCGTTGTTCGACGGCGAACGGATGCGGCTCGAGCACTGGACGAACGCGACCGAGCAGGGCGTGCATGCGGCGCGACGGCTGCTCGGCCACGACGAACCGTTCGCGCCGGTTCCGTTCGTCTGGTCCGACCAGTATGACCGCAAGATCCAAACGGTCGGAGTGGTCTCGTCCGATGCCGACGTTCTGGTCGCACACGGAACGCTCGAGGAGCGTCAATTCGTGGCGTTGTTCGGCCGCCGCGGTCGGCTGCTCGGCGCGCTCGGCTTCAACCGGCCGCGCTTCGTGATGCAATATCGCCGGATCATCGCCGAACGCGGATCGTGGGACGACGCCGTGCAGCTCGCAGATCGATGACGGCTCGCCGATGACGCAACCCGTCGCGGCGCCGGCCCGATTGCTGACGCCGCGCTTCCTCGTCGTGGTGACGTGTGGGCTCTGCTATTTCCTGGCCCTCGCGATGCTCACCCCGGTGCTCCCGCATTATGTGGAGGACTCCCTGGGTGCCGGCAGCTTCGCGGTCGGCGTCGCGGTCGGCGCGTTCGCGGTCGGTGCGATCGCGCTGCGAACCTACGCCGGGCGAGTCGGCGACCGGATCGGGCGGCGGGTGCTGATCATCGGCGGCGCGTTGATCGTGGCCGCGTCGACCGCGGTGTACGGCGTGGTGCACGCGCTCTGGTGGCTCGTCTTCATGCGCGTCGTCACGGGGTTCGGCGAGGCGGGCTTCTTCGTCGGCGCGGCGACGATGATCACCGACCTGTCGCCGGTCGAGCGTCGGGGGGAAGCCGTCTCGTATTGGTCGGTTGCCGTATACGGCGGGCTGTCGTTCGGTCCCGCGCTGGGCGAGTACCTGCGTGGCACCTCGCGCTACGAGCTCACGTTTGTCGTCTCCGCGTCGCTGGCGCTCGCAGCCGCGCTCGTGGGCGTGTTCACGGTCGAGGTTCCGCGCGAGATCACCGAGCCGGCGTCGAAGCACCTGCTGCACCGCGCGGCCATCAAGCCCGGCACCGTCTTGTTCCTCGGGCTCATTCCGCTCGCCGGGTTCAGCGCGTTCATGCCGCTCTACGCAACGCATCAGCTCGACATCGACTCCGGACCGATCTTCTTGCTCTACGGGATCTTGATCCTCGTCGTGCGGATCGTCGGCGCGCGTGTGCCCGACCGGCTCGGTGGGCGCGACGCGGGCGCGATGGCGCTCGCGCTGGCCGCGGTGGGGATCGGCGTCGTCGCCGCGTGGCCGACGGTGGCCGGCTTGGTCGTGGGAACGGCCGTCCTGGCAGCAGGAATGTCGCTGATGTATCCGGCCCTGCTGCTCCTCGCGCTCGTCGGTGTCGGCGACGCCGATCGCGCATCCGTGGTGGGCACGTTCTCATCGTTCTTCGACGCATCGCAGGGCGTCGGCGCGTTCATCTGCGGTGCCGTCGTCGCAGTGTCCGGCAATCGCGGCGCGTTCACGACCGGCGCCGTGGCGGCGGCGCTCGGGCTGGTCCTTTTGCGCGTCCGTAGCTCCTAGCATCCGCGGCGATGCCGAGTCTCTTGGTCACGAACGACTTTCCACCGAAGCTCGGCGGCATCCAGTCGTACCTGTACGAGTTGTGGCGGCGACTCCCGCCCGACGAGACCACGGTGTTCACAACCCGTCGGGCCGGCGCGGCCGCGTGGGACGCGCACCAGCAGTTCCGCGTCGTGCGCGCCCGGCAGAAGGTCCTGCTCCCTTCGGCGGCGCTGACGCGTGACGTCGACGCGCTCGCGCTCGAGGTGGGGGCCGACGTCGTCTTCCTCGATCCCATGCTCCCTCTCGGCCTGATCGGACCGCGATTGCGGAGTGCGCCGTACGTCGTTGTCGCGCACGGCGCGGAGATCACCGTGCCCGCGAGCATCCCGGGGCTCCGGGCGCGCGGCCGGCGCATCCTGCGCGGCGCGGCCGCGGTCGTGGCCGCCGGCGGCTACCCGGCGCGCCGGGCGATGCGCGCGGCGGGCGGCGAGCTGCGCGGAGTGCTCGTGCCGCCGGGTGTCGACGCGACACGGTTCCGGCCGCTCGACGAGGAGGAACGATCCGCGACCCGCGCACGCCTCGGACTCGATCCGACCCGGCCCCTCGTGCTCGGCCTCTCCCGGCTCGTTCCGCGCAAGGGGTTCGACGTCGTCATCGACGCGGTCGCCGGAATGGCGGGAGTGCAGCTCGCGATCGGGGGCTCCGGTCGCGACCGCGTGCGTCTGGAACGACGGGCGCGCCGGCACCGCCGTGCGCGCGGGAACCCGGAGAACGTTCGCTTTCTGGGCCGCGTGCCCGAGGTTGATCTCCCGAGCGTCTACGGGTGCGCGGACGTG
>JAUZEM010000406.1 GCA_030839005.1 Actinomycetota bacterium
GACCTCATCGACGCCGGGCAATCGTTGACATTCGCGAGTCCGGGCTACGCGTACATGAAACAGATAGCAGGGTCGCACGGTTGGAACCATCCCGCGTTCGCCGAACCCGGCGGCAGCTCCTGTCCCGAGCCGTGGCATTGGGAGTGGGTCGGCGACGGCGGCAATCTCGGCGCGTCACCGCGCCGTGGCGACGCGGTAGCGTTGCTCCCGAGCGCCGACGACCGCGGCTACGCGACGGTCAACGGTCTCGGCGGGCTCGACCGGCACGGCGACTTCGTCGACCACGGCTCGGCCGCGTCGATCCCCGTCGCCTGGGTGATGGTGGGCGCAGCCGGAACCCCCGACCGTGGTGGCTACTGGATGGTCGGCGCCGACAGCGGGGTGTTTAGCTTCGGCGACGCGCGCTTCTTCGGATCGACCGCGTCCTTCCCCCTCGCGCAGCCCGTCAACGCCGTCGCGTCGACGCGGTCGGGGCACGGATACTGGCTCCTCGCGTGGGACGGCGGCGTGTTCAGCTTCGGCGACGCGCGCTTCTTCGGCTCGACGGGGGGTATGCGTCTGAACCGGCCGGTCGTTGGCATCGCGACGACGGCCAGCGGCAACGGTTACCGGCTCGTCGCCAGCGACGGCGGCGTGTTCAGCTTCGGCGACGCGCACTTCTTCGGTTCGATGGGCGGTCAGAGGATCGTCTCGCCGGTCGTCGGGATCGCCGCGACCCCGAGCGGCAACGGTTACTGGATGGTCGCGTCGGACGGCGGGGTGTTCAGTTTCGGCGACGCGCACTTCTTCGGTTCGCTCGCGTCGACCGGTCCGCCGTCACCGATCATCGGCATGGTGGCGACTCGTACCGGTCTCGGATACTGGCTCGAGCTCGCCGACGGAGAAGTGCTCGGATTCGGTGACGCGCACACCTGACCGGCTTACGTGCGCTCGACGGGCAGTCGCCGGGGGCCGTGCTCGAAGTACGTAGGAACCTGCTCGAAGACGAAACCGGGCTCGAGCCGCAACTCGCCGCTCGCGAATCGGTCGAGGACCGCGCCCACGCCGATACGGGCGACGGCGCGCGCCAACGTCGCGCCCGGGCAGACGTGCGTGCCGTAGCCGAAGGTGAGGTGCTGGTCGGCATTGTTGCGATCGACATGGAAGTCGTCGGCGTGAGCGAAAACGCGCTCGTCGCGATTCGCAGAAGCCGCGCCGACGACGACGCGTTCGCCGGCGCGCACGGGACAGCCGCCGATCTGGGTGTCGCGTACACAACCGCGAGCCATGAACAAGACCGGAGGCGTGAGGCGGAGGCTCTCCTCGATCGCAGTCGCCAGGAGCGCGCGATCGGCGCGCAGCGCCGCCTCGAGCTCGGGTCGGACGAGCAGCTCGAAGATGAGGTTGCCGAGTAACTGAGTGGTGGTGGTGAGCCCGCCGGTGACGAGGTTGCGGACGAGCGCCCGGAGCTGCTGCGGCGGCAATGGGTCGTCGTCGACCTCGAGCCGAATCAGGCGGGCGAGCACGTCGTCGCGGTCGTCACCCGCGGCGAGTTGCGCGGTCCGCTCGGCGATGCGGGCATCGATGTATCCCGCGAAGTCGGGAAAGGCGGCCGCGAAGCCGATCCCGCGGTCGGTCCGATTGAGCGCCGGAAAGGTGCTTTCCATCAGCTCCTTGGCCCAGCGAGCCAGTTGGTCGGAGTCGGCGGGATCGAAGCCGAGCAGGTGCATGGTGACCCGGTTCGGAAGCACTCCCGTGTAGGAAGCGACGAGGTCGAACCGATCGTGCGGAAGCGCGTCGAGCAGGCGCGCGGCGGTCGACGCGATGAACGGTTCGGTCGCGTGCACGACCTTCGGGGTCATGGCCGTGACCATGACGCGTCGCACGGCCGTATGGCGCGGCGGATCGAGCTCGCCGAGGAGACGATCCTCGACGGGGATGTCGACTCCTGGTGCCTTCAGGCCCGACGCATTGGAGAACGTCTTGGTATCGCGCAGCACGCCGCGTGCCTCTGCGTACCGCGTGACATACCGCAAGGCCCCCGCGACCGTTGCCAGAGGGCCCGCATCGCGCAGCTCCCGGAGCGTGGTCCATGCGTCCCGAGACCGGGCGGCGTCGAAGGGATCGAAGGGGTCCGACACGGCGGCATCCTACCGAGCAGGTCCGAGGACGTACGGCTGGACCGGCGACATCCGCATGGGTCTCATGAGTGGGGGATCGAGTGTCGATGACGGACGGATGCACGGGTACGGGTTCACGGGGCAGGTGAGCGAGCGTCGTGACCCGCTCCGTTCCGCCGGCGTAGCCGTGTTCGTAGCCTTGCTGTCGATCGCGGCGGGTGCTGTGTTCGTCGCCGCGGGCTCCCCGCGGTCGTGGTTCCCGAGCCGTTGGGACGCGCGCGTCGCGCCGATCGCGGCCGAGGTCGCGCGTCTGCGGGGTCTCGACTTCGTGCATCCCGTTCCGGTCCGGTATCTCCCGCCGGCAGAGTTCGAGCAGCTGCTCGGCGACGACAACAACTTGACCGCAACCGAGCGCGAGCGAGTGACGCGTGATGAGGCCGTGTTCCGCGCGCTCGGTTTCATCGGGGGCAAGGTCGACCTGTTGCGAGCGTACGAGATCCACGAGTCGTCCGGAACGCTCGCCTACTACGACCCCGACCGTCAGGAGATCATCGTGCGCGGCACCGCGCTCGACGTTGCACACCGCGTTACGGTCGCACATGAGTTGACCCACGTGCTGCAGGATCAGCACTTCGACCTCCGCGCGCTGCAAAAGCGGGCGGCTGCTTCCGAAACCGGTGATGCGTCGGCGTTGAAGGCACTCGTCGAGGGCGACGCGGTGCGTATCCAGGACGATTACCTGGCGCAGCTCTCCACCGCGGAGCAGAAGGAGTACCACCGCGAGAACGATGCGGAAGGTGTGCGTGTCGGCAAGGAGACCGCATCGGTGCCCGACATCGTCGATCTGTTGTCCGGCGCGCCGTACGAGTTCGGACCGTCGACGGTCCGCGTTCTGCTCTCGGCAGGCGGCAACTCGGCGGTTGACGACGCGCTCACCGGTCCGACACCGTCGACGGGAGTCTTCGTCGAGGCCGGCGACATCACGCCGCCGGTCGCCGTCGAGCAACCCCTGCTTCCGGCCGATGGCGTCCCCGCAGGGCCCGCGGAGTCGTTCGGTCCGTTCGAGACGTTCGTGACTCTGGCCATGCGGCTCGATCCCGGACGTGCTCTTGCGGCGGCCGACGTCATCGCCGGTGGCCGAGCCGTGACGTTCCGGAGTCGCGGCGCCATCTGCTACCGCGTCGTCGTGCAACCGGCGTTCCAGCACAGCCGTCCCTTCCTTCTCCGCGCGGTCCAGGACTGGGCCCGGGCGCGACCGAGCACAGCCGTCGATGCCGTCGGCGATCGCGTCGGGTTCACCACGTGCGACCCGGGACATGGCGCCCCGGAGCCGTCGTCGCCGCGGTTCCACAACGCGGTCGCGCTGTTGAGCGTTCGCGCCGGGCTCACCGTCGCGGCCGCGAAGGGTCACGTCGAGGGTGCGATCGCACGTTGTCTGGCCCGCGTGTTCATCGAGACGCCGGGCGCGCAGGAACTGGTGTTCGCGGTTGGGAACGGGACGCCGTCGTCCGAGCAGAGCGCGCGATTGCGAGCGGTTGCAGCCGCGAGCGGCGCGGCCTGCCGCGCCGACCCCGACTCCGGCCTGCCGTAGGGCGCGGCCGCAACCCGTCGACGCGGGCCGTTAAGGTCAGCTGTCGTGCTCAGGCTCTGTTCGGGTCGTGCTCGGAGTCCCGTCGTCGCCGTCGTAGCGGTATTCGCGGCCGCGGCCTTGACCGCGTGCTCGAGCGGCGCGAGCACGAGAACCGGAACGCCCGCGACAACGTCGGCGACCGGTTCGAGCGCCGCCACAGGCCCGGCGGATCAGGCGACGGCGCGCTCGACGGTCGCGTCCGCATCGGCCACGCTTCAGATCACGACCGCGCCGTGGCAGTTGCCGGCCCCACGTGCACGCGAGGTGGTGCTTGCCGCGGATCGTGCGTTGTTGGTGATCGGTGGGCTCGACTCGAGCGGCTCCTCGACCGCACGCGTCTGGCGCGTTGCGCTCCAAAGCGGTGTCACGACGCGCCTCGCCGTGCTTCCGCAGACCATCCATGACTCCGCCGGCGCGGTGATCGGTCAAGACGTGTACGTGTTCGGCGGCGGCAGCGCGACGGAGCTGTCGACGGTGCAGCGCTACCGCTCCGGCGCGGGCAATGTCGTCGGGCAGATGCCCCAAGCGCGCTCCGATCTCGTCGCGGCCGAGGTCGACGGCACTGCGTACGTTCTCGGCGGCTTCGACGGTGCGCACAGCGTTGCGAGCGTTCTCGCCACGACCGACGGTGCGACGTTCCGGACGGTGGCGCAGCTCCCGCAGACCGTGCGGTACCCGGCGGTCGCAGTGCTCGACGGGCGCATATGGATCTTCGGAGGTACGCACGACGGCCGCGAGGTCACGACGATCCAGCGCTTCGATCCCGCCACGGGCGATGCGGTGACGGCCGGGCAGTTGCCCGCGCCGCTCTCGGACGCGAGTGCCGTCGTCGTCGGCGGCCGGATCCTGATCCTGGGCGGACGCAACCGCGCGCAGATCCTCGACACCGTCGTGCGACTCGATCCCGCGTCGGGACGCACGAGCACCGTCGGGAGGCTGCCGTATCCGGTGGCCGACGCCGGTGCCGCGGTCGTCGACGGGGTCGGCTACCTCGTGGGAGGTGAGGGTCCGGCGAAGACCGCGTCGAGCGTCATCGTTCGGTACCGGTAGCGATGCCGCTCACGGGCGTTCGCGTTACGGTGCGCCGTACGTCGGAAGGAGACGAGATGACCGATGATCAGGATCTCGCGGGCCTCGACCCCTACGAGCTGATGGCGACCGAAGCCTCCCGCCTCGATCAGTTCTTCGCCGGCGCAGGCGCCGCGGACTGGAGCAAACCGACTCGGTGCGAGGGTTGGAGCGTGCGCGACCTACTCGCGCACCTCGCCGCGAGCGAGGACTACAACCGAGCGTGTCTCGACGGCACCGTGCAGCAGTTCCTCGCCGACGTGGGCGCCAAGGGCGCCGTCGATCTGGCGTCCGCCAACGAGATCGGCATCCGCGAGCTCGACGACCGGACGCCGGAGCAGATCCTCGAAGCCTGGCGGACGCGCAGCGCGCAGAATCGCGCGGCCTTCCGTGCCCGCGGCGGCGGCGACGTCGACAGCAGCGTCGGCGCCTATCCGGCGCGCTGGCAGGCCTTCCACCTCGCGTTCGAGCTGGCAACGCATGCCGACGACGTCGGCGTGCCGGTCTCGGCGGGCGAGGCAAGCGCTCGCACGGAGTGGCAGGCGCGTTTCGGCCGCTTCGCGATCAAGGAATTGAAACCGGAGCTCACGATCGAGGCGAACGACGGCCACACGCGCGTGAAGGGCGAGGGCGTCGACGTCGAGCTTCCCGACGAGCAGTTCGTCCAGGCGGTCGCGGCGCGGCTACCCGCAGACTCCGGGATCGACGAGGGAACTGCCGCCACATTGTCGGCGACGCCTTGACGCTTCGTAGCGCCCGCGTCCTCGTGACCGGCGCGACCGGTCAGGTCGCGCTCCCCGTCGCGCTGGCGCTGGCCACGGAGAACGACGTGATCGCGGTGGCGCGCTTCAAGGACGCGGCGTTGCGCGCGCGCCTGGAAGCGGCCGGTGTGCGATGTGTCGCGGTTGATCTCGCGCACGATTCGCTCGCGGCCGTGCCGGCTGACGTCGACTACGTGTGCAACTTCGCGGTCGTCAAGAGCAACAAGTGGGAGCTCGACCTCGCCGGCAACGCGGAGGCGGCGGGTCTGCTCATGGCGCACTGTCGCGAGGCGCAGGCGTTCCTCCACTGCTCGTCGACTGGCGTCTACGAAGCGGCCGGCGGATCGCCGCAGCGCGAGACCGACCCGCTCGGCGACAACCATCGCGTGATGATGCCCACCTACAGCATCTCGAAGATCGCGGCGGAGGCCGTGGTGCGCACGACGTGTCGCCTCTTCGAAGTCCCTACGACGATCGCCCGTCTCAACGTGCCGTACGGCGACGGCGGAGGATGGCCTGCGTTCCACCTCGCGCTGATGCTCGCGGGCCGGCCGGTCCCGGTTCATCCCGACGGACCCAATCGCTTCAATCCGATCCACGAGGACGACATCGTGGCGACGCTGCCGGCGATGCTCGAGGCCGCGTCGGTTCCTGCGACCGTCGTGAACTGGGGCGGAGACGAGGAGACGAGTATCGAAGCGTGGTGCGAGTACATGGGCGAGCTGGTCGGTGTCGACCCGCGTTTCGAGCGCACGACGAGCACGATCGGTGGTATCCCCACGGACAACGCGAAGCGGCTCGCGCTCGCCGGGCCGACGTCGGTGGGCTGGAGAGATGGCATGCGCCGTATGGTCGAGGCTCAGACGTCCTCGCCGCAGTCTGGTTCGCCGCAGTCGGGGTAGTCGAGGTCCGGCGCGTAGCTCCCGCCCGTTCGCCAGTACATGCCGCCGGCGCGCCCGAGGAAGTCGTCGTCGACGAGGTAGCGGCGCAGTGCCGCGGTGTCGCCGTGCACCTGTTCGAGGATCAGGTTCACCATCTGCTCCGAGTAGCGCCGGCCGGGCTCGAAGCGCTGCGAGAGCCAATCGAGCACGACGAGACGCTTGGAATGGACGGTCGGGATCGACAGGAGCCGGCCGTCGCGCACGAATGCGCGCAGGACGCGCGCCACCTCGGCCGGTTCGTCGCGATGGTCCTCCCGGCGGGGCTCGCGTTCGGCCTCGACGCGCGCCGCGAGCGCGAAGGACTTACCCAAGAGGTGGACCGTCCCGTCGCTGCCGCGTACGACCAGCCCGGCGTCGACGAGCCGCTGCAATGCACGGAGCGCCGGTCTGGTCTCGAGCCCGGAGCGGCGCCGCACCGACTCGGCGTCCGTTGCGCCCAGCACCAACGCCGCGAACACTGCACGGCGGTCGTCGTCCGCGAGGAGGCCGACCAGCTCCCGAGCCGAGAAAGGCGACGTCGTCACGCCAACTAGCGTCGCGCAGCAGGACAGCAGCAGACGGCAACCCGAGGAGCCAGGAGCCACGCAATGGAAGAGCTCGATCTGACCGGCGTGGAACGGGTCCTCGTGGTGATGGCGCACCCCGACGACGTCGACTTCGGGTTCGCGGGCTCGGTCGCGGTCATGACCGACGCGGGAATCGAGGTCACGTACTGCCTCGTCACCGACGGTGACGCGGGAGGATCGGAAACCGGGGTCGCGCGGGCCGACATGGCCCCGATTCGCCGCGACGAGCAGCGGGCGGCGGCGGCGATCGTCGGTGTGCACGAGTTGTATTTCCTCGGCTATCCCGACGGCCGCGTCGAGGCGACGCTGGATCTGCGCCGGGACGTCACGCGGGTCATTCGGACGGTTCGCCCCGATCGGGTGATCACGCTGTCGCCCGATCGCAACTGGGATCGCATCTACGCGAGCCATCCCGATCATCTCGCGACCGGTGACGCGACCGTCTGCGCCGTCTATCCCGACGCCCGCAACCGCTGGGCGCACCCGGAGCTGGCGGACGAGGGACTCGAGCCGTGGACAGTCGGCGCCCTCTGGATGGGGATCGGACGCGACCGCGCGACGCACTACGTCGACATCACGACGGCAGTCGATCGGAAGATCGAGGCGCTGTTGTCCCACAAGAGTCAGCTCCCCGATCCGGACGCGACCGAGACGATGGTGCGAAGCTGGACCGGCGCGATCGCGCGAGAGGCCGGACTTCCAGAGGGGCGCATGGCCGAGGCGATGAGGGTAGTGAACACGCTATGACCCAGCACGAGATGACCAAGGCCGAGGTGGCCCATCCCTTGGCGATGCTCACGGCGGACGAGATCGAGCGCGCGGTCGCGATCCTGAGCGACAGCGGTCGCCTGCCGGACGGCGCGCTGTTCGCGAGCGTCGTGTTGCACGAACCGGCCAAGGACGTGCTCGCGCGGTGGATGCCGGGTGATGGCGTCGAGCGAAGAATTCGCGCCGTCATCGTGCCCGGACCGGGGTGCGGGGTGATCGAAGCCGTCGTCGACGTCGGCGCGGGAGTGATCGAGGCCTGGGAAGAGATTTCGCACGTTCGTCCCACGTTGCTGATGCACGAGGCCGCGCAGGCGATCGGCACCATCCGCGCCCATCCCGAGTACCTAGCCGCGCTGGCTCGGCGCGGGATCACCCCCGACATGATCGACCGCGTGCAGATCGATCCGTGGCCGGCCGGTGTGTTCGGGTACGAGTGCGAGGACGGTCGCCGGATCTCCCGGTGCATCTCGTTCCTCCGCGACGACCAGACCGACAACGGTTACGCGCGCCCGATCGAAGGCCTGATCGTGCACTTCGACAACGGGCGAAACGTCGTGCTGGAGGTGAACGATCACGGCATCACGCCGATGCCTCCGAACCGCGCGAGCTACCTCGCCGAGGATCAGCCGCGGATGCGTACCGATCTCAAGCCGATCTCGATCACCCAACCCGAGGGACCGAGCTTCACCGTCGAGGGAAACCTGGTGCGGTGGCAGAAATGGCAGTTCCGCATCGCCTTCGATCCATTCGAGGGCCTCGTACTGCACCAGGTCGCGTACAACGACGACGACGGCCGCTTGCGGCCGATCCTCCACCGGGCGTCGATCGACGAGATGGTGGTGCCCTACGGCGACCCGGATCCGTTGCACGGCTGGAAGAACGCGTTCGACGCCGGGGAGTGGGGCCTCGGACGCATGACCCAGTCGCTGCGCCTCGGGTGTGACTGTCTGGGGGAGATTCGCTACTTCGACGCCACCCTCGCAACCGAGCACGGCAAGCCGTGGGTCATCGAGAACGCGATATGCATGCACGAAGAGGATTACGGGATCCTCTGGAAGCACGTCGACCTGTGGGGCGGACGCGGCGAAGTGCGGCGTAGCCGTCGCCTCGTGGTCAGCTTCATTTCAACCGTCGGCAACAACGAGTACGGCATCTTCTGGTACTTCTACCTCGACGGCAACATCCAGCTCGAGGTCAAGCTCACGGGCATCGTGTCGCCCATGGCGATCGAGCCGGGCACGTCGCCGGCCTTCGCGAACGTGATTGCCGAGGGCGTTGCCGCGCCACACCACCAGCACATGTTCAACGCCCGGCTCGATTTCGATGTCGACGGCCCGACGAACGAGATCTACGAGGTCGATGCGGAGCGGATGCCACCCGGCCCGGAGAACCCGTGGCTGAACGCCTTTCGCGCCAAGTCGACCCGACTCGAAAGCGAGCTCACCGCGCAACGAGACGTCGACCCGGTCGCGTCCCGCACGTGGCGGATCGTGAACCCGAACGCCCGCAACGGACTCGGGCAACCAACCAGCTACAAGCTGGTCCCGACGATGTCGACGCCGACGCTGCTCGCACACCCCGAGTCGTCCGTCGGCCGTCGCGCCGCGTTCGCTCGGCACAACCTCTGGGTCACGCCCTACTCGCCGCACGAACGGCGCGCGGCGGGTGAGTATCCGAACCAGCATCCCGGTGACGATGGTTTGCCCGGCTGGACGGCGGGCGACCGGTCGCTCGTCGACACCGACCTCGTCGTCTGGTACTCGTTCGGAGTGACGCACTTCGTGCGCCCCGAGGACTG
>JAUZEM010000596.1 GCA_030839005.1 Actinomycetota bacterium
CCCATCGGCGGCGACCTGCGCGTGAATCGCCTCGGGTTTGGCTCGATGCAGCTCACCGGCGCGGGCGTGTGGGGTGATCCCCGCGACCCCGAGGAGGCCGTGCGCGTGCTTCGTCGCGGCGTCGATCTCGGCGTCAATCTCATCGACACGGCCGACGCCTACGGACCGTTCGTGGCGGAACGTCTCATCCAGCAGGCGCTGCACCCGTACCCCGATGACTTGGTGATCGCGACGAAGGCCGGGCTGACCCGCCCCGGCCCCGGGTCCTGGGTGCCCGACGGCCGTCCGGCCCATCTGCGCGAGGCCGTCGAGTCGAGCCTCGCCAACCTCGGGGTCGAGCGGATCGACCTCCTCCAGCTGCATCGCATCGACCCGAAAGTGGCGCTGGAGGACCAGGTTGGCGCGCTGAAGGCGCTGCAGGACGACGGCAAGATCCGTCACATCGGGCTGAGCGAAGTCACCGTCGCGCAGCTTGAGGCCGCGTCGAAGATCGCCCCCATCGCCACGGTGCGGAACCTCTACAACCTGACGAACCGTTCGTCGGGTGATCTGCTCGACTACGCCGCCCGCCTCGGTATCGGGTTCATCCCGTGGTTCCCGCTCGCCACTGCCGCGCTTGCCGGTCCGCGCAGCGCGATCGCGCAGGTCGCGAATCGTCTCGGCACGTCGCCGTCGCAGCTTGCCCTTGCCTGGCTGCTGAAGCGATCACCGGCGATGCTCCCCATCCCCGGCACGTCGAGCGTCGCCCATCTCGAAGAGAACGTCGGCGCGGCGGAGATCGAGCTCAGCGACACCGACTTCGCCGACATCACCGCGGCCTGATCTGGCCATGACTACTTCCAGGTCTTCGCTGGTTGACGCCGAGAAGAACCCGTGACCGCTCGTCGCTGTGGATCGTGGGCAGCGTGACCACGTCCGAGCCTCACGATCCGACCGCGGCGCTGAACCAAGTGCTGAGCGAAGTCATCGACGTGGTGCAGGACGTGAAGCAGGCGCACCAGAAGGTCGCATCGGCTCACGCCCTGCACGCCGTGCTTGATGAGCTCTTCGCCGACCTACAGAACTGGGCGCGTCTGCTGATTGAGCAAGACGAGGTTCTGGGAGTGTCGCCACTGTCGAGCATGCCCAGCGTCGCTGGCCGAACGCCGCCGACCCTCTGGCCCGGGCCCGCCACGGACGAGAACGTCCGCGACCTTGTCGGCGAACATCTTGACCGGCTCGAACACCATGTGGCCTCAGCACTGGCGGAACAGGACGACGACGGGTCACGAGCCGTCCTCGCCGCCGTGCAACGCGGGCTACTCGACCATCAGAGATCGTTGCGCGACATCACCGGTGAACGCGCACGCGCGGCGCCAGACACAACTCCCGATGGAACGATCCACGACTTCTAGGAAACGGAGCCTGCGATGGCACGAGTTCTCTACACGGCCGAGGCCACGGTTACCGGTGGTCGAGCGAACGGCCACGGACGTACGACTGACGGAAACTTGGATGTGCAGTTGCGCTCGCCGAAGGAAATGGGTGGCGAAGGCGACGGCACCAACCCTGAACAGCTCTTTGCGGTGGGTTACGCGGCGTGCTTCGAAGGTGCGCTCGGGGTCATCGGCCGGCGCGAGCACGCCGAAGCCGGCGACGTGTCCATCGACAGCCGCGTCAGCCTCCTACCCACCGAGGACCGTGGCTTCAAGCTCGCCGTCGAACTCGACGTGACCCTGCCACAGATCCAGGATCCAGAGCAGGCGATCAAGATCGTCGCTGCCGCGCATCAGGTTTGCCCGTACTCAAACGCGACGCGAGGCAACATCGACGTGGTCCTCACTGCCAACGGCCACGCCGTCGACTAATCCCGTGGCCGGCAGCCGACGACGTCGCGGCACCTTGATGCGCTCACGCCTCGACGATGTGCTTGATGCCGGCGAGCGTGGCCTCCATGTTGGCGCGGTGCTCGGCGAGGCGACGCTGCAGGATCTTCGACTCCTTGTCGGGCATCGCGTCGATTGCGAGGTTGATCCCGCTGCGCGCCGGCCCCATCTGCATCCACTGCGTGAGTCTCGTCCCAGCGCCGTCAGGCTCGAGGGTGAAACGCCAGGTGGCCGACGGCTGATCGGTGTCGCCGACCGCTCACCCGAATCGGCGTCCGGGCTCGAAGTCACAGATCGTGGACGTCGTTTCCCACGCGCCGATCGCCGGATGGTTGTTGCGGCCCACAAAGCGCGCGCCACGGGCCGGAGCCGTGACGCCGTCGAGCCACTCCGCGCCGAGGAACTCCGAGCTGAACCGAGCCGGCAGCTGAATGTCAGACACGACCGCCCACACCGCGTCCGGTGACGCAGCAATCGTCACCGTGACCTCCACCGTGGGGCAGTCGCTGTAGTGCAGCTCGAGGAGCTCCACGCTCGTCTCCTTGGTGGCCGGTCGCGTCGGCAGCGTAGGTGTCTCAGTTCACGATCGCACCCAGCATCGACGCGGTGACCCGCATGCAAGTCGGGATTGGGGCGGTCGTGTCGACACCCGACGACACTGACTTCGTCGTCGAAGCCGAAAGGCTGGGAGCGACGTCGGTGTGGGTTCCCGAGGCCTGGGGGCAGGATGCGCTCACGCCACTGGCGTATCTCGCGGCCAGAACTACCACGATCAAG
>JAUZEM010000062.1 GCA_030839005.1 Actinomycetota bacterium
CCTCCCGCCATGCGAGCCCGGAGGTGAGGACGAGCCGGTTGAAGCGGTCGTCCTCGGCGCGGCCGTCGACCACCGCGAGGAATGCTTCCTCGAAGAGCCGTACCGCGGCGGGATCGATGATCGTTCCAGTGGGCGCGCGCAGGCGGAACCATTTCATCCAACGGCCGTCGAGCCCCTTCGGCGTCAACGCATAAGGGTGCTCGTCGTCGACGACGACGCCCATGTTCGAAAGGCGGGGGAGCACTTCCGACAGTGACGGTGGCGCACCGACGCCGTACAGCTTCAGATCGAGGTGGTCGGTGGTGATCGTGAGCCGCGCCGCGAGCGGCTTGGCATCGCCGAGCGGTTGGAGCAAGGGGAGGTCGGCGAGCGCGTCGGTCGCGTCGAAGTCGTACTGATATGCGCCGGGAAACGCGTCGGCCCAGACGCGCAGCAGGTCGAGGCCCGCCTCCTCGCCCTGCGACGCGGTCAGCGCGTCGCGCAGATCGTCGACCCAGGCGCGCGCGGCCGCCGCGACCGACCGTTCCAACTCGCCGACGTCGACGGTGGCGCCGCCCGCCGTCTCGAGGTGCAGCACGTAGTGCAACCGGGCGAGCACCGACTCCGACAGGCGTGTGTTCCACTCGTAGCCCTTCGATCCGTACGCGGCGACGAGCAGCTGCGCGATGTGCTCGCGCACCTGCGTCGTATACCGATCGCGCGGGATGAAGACGAGGCACGACACGAACCGGCCGTACGGCTCGCGGTGGACGAACAGGCGAACCCGGCGTCGCTCCTGCAGGTGCAGGATGCCCACCGCGGTGTCGAAGAGCTGATCGACGTCGATCTGGAAGAGGTCGTCCCGCGGATACGTCTCGAGGATCTGCATCAGATCCTTCTGATCGTGGCTCGCAGGAAGGAAACCCGCCCGCTCGATGACGGCGGCGACCTTCCGGCGAAGCACGGGCACGTCGAACGGGCTGCCGGTGTACGCGCCCGACGCGTACAGCCCGATGAACCGGTGCTCACCGACGACCTCGCCTCCCGCGTCGTACCGCTTGATCCCGACGTAGTCGAGGTGGGTCTTGCGGTGCACCGTCGAGCGCGCGTTGGCCTTCGTCAAGACGAGCAGCGTTTTCTCTCGCGCTTTGGCGCGCACGTCGGGCGGGAGGCGGGAGAAGCTCAGCGACGGGTCCTCGGGCGCGTCGCGCAACAGTCCGAGCCCGGTGCCCGGCACCGGCAGCAACCGGTCGTCGGCGGTGAGCTGGTATTCGCGGTAGCCGAGGAACGTGAAGTGCTCATCGGCGAGCCACTGCAGCAATGCCTTGCCTTCGGAGAGCTCGTCGACGGCGCACGGCGGAGGCCTCTGCTCGAGCTCGGCCGCGACGCGCCGCAGCGCGTCGAGCATCGGTGCCCAGTCGCGAGTCGCGGCGTGCACGTCGTGGAGAACCGAGAGCAGGTCGGTGCGCACCGAGTCGAGGATGTCGGTGTTGGTCTCGCGGTCGATCTCGATGTGCGTCCAGGACTCGAGCAGGCACTGCTCACCGTCGCGCGCGGGCGCGCCGTCCGGTGCCATTCCGAGCAATTCACCCTGGTTCGAACGGCGCACGCACAGGATCGGGTGCACGACGAGGTGCACGCCGAGATTGCGACGGTCGAGTGCCATGGTGAGGGAGTCGACGAGGAACGGCATGTCGTCGACCACGACATCGACGGCGGTGTGACCGTGTGCCGGCGTGTAGACGCGTACGAGCGCTTCCTTCGGAGCGCGCCGTGCGCCGAAACGCCAGTGTTCCAGCGCGGCGGCGGCAAGCTCCTCGGTCGTCCAGATCGCGAGGTCGTCGTCGCCGAGCTGCCCGTAGTAGGAGCGGACGAACGCGTCGGCACCCGCGGGATCCGACGCACTTACGAGTTCGCAGATCTGCGCCATCACGTCGTCGCGACGGGCCACGACGCCGACCATACCGTGCGGGGCGTGCTCGTCGGCGCGTTCGCGCGCTCCCGTATGCTCGGAAACGTGGACACCGCCGAGGCTTTGGCGCTCGCACTCGAGCTCGCCGATCTGGCCGATCGCCTCACCATGTCGCGGTTTCGCAAGTCGGATCTCAAGGTCGCGACGAAGCCCGACCTCACGCCGGTGAGCGAGGCCGACGAGGCGGTGGAGAGGGCGATCCGCGAGCGGCTCGGGGCATCGACGGGTCACCTGGTGCTCGGCGAGGAGTTCGGGACCGTTGCGGGCGATGTCCGCGCGGACTCCGAGTACCGGTGGATCGTCGACCCGATCGACGGCACCAAGCGCTACGTGCGCGGCGTGCCCATCTGGGCGACCCTGATCGGTCTGGAGCGCGCGGGCGAGCTGATCGTCGGTGTCGCGTCGGCGCCCGCGCTCGGTATGCGATGGTGGGCGGGCCGGGGCCTGGGCGCGTTCCGAGACGGCGAGCGCATCTGCGTGTCGTCGGTCGCGGCGCTCGGCGACGCGCAGCTTTCGTTCGCCTGGGACACGTCGGAGCGATTCCACGCCGAAGGCGTCGGCAACAAGCTCGTCGACCTCTCGCACCGCTGCTGGCGCACGCGCGGAATCGGCGACTTCTGGCAGCACCTGCTCGTCGCAGAAGGCGCGTTCGACGTGTCGATCGACCCGATCGTCTCGTTGTGGGACATTGCCGCGCTCATACCGATCGTCGAGGAGGCGGGAGGCCGCTGGACCGCGGTCGACGGGCGCGCCGACGTCGACGCCGGCGGCTTCGTATGCACCAACGGACTGCTGCACGACGCGGTCATCGCGTCGCTGACGTAGCCTCGCCGGTCGTGTCCGAGCTCACGGTCGGAATCGACATCGGCACCTCCTCGGTGAAGGCGGTCGCAGCCGACGCCGACGGGAGCATCATCGCCCGGTCGCGGGTCCCGCACGAGTTCTTCGTCCCGTCGCCCCTCCGGTTCGAGCACGACGCCGCGCTCGCGTGGCACGAAGGCCCGCGCCGCGCGCTCGAAGCGCTCGGCGACGTGAATCCACGCGCGGTGTCGGTCGCCGCGATGGTCCCGTCGCTGACGGCCGTCGACACCGAAGGACTGCCGTGCGCGCCCGGGCTGCTCTACGGCGACGAGCGCGGCCACTCCGATCGCCACTCCGATCGCGACGACGCGATCACGGAGGCGGGCGAGCTCGCCCAGTTCCTGAGGTGGCAATCCCACGAGCGCCCGAACGCGCGTGGCTACTGGATGGCGCAGGCGGTTGCGAATCATGCGCTGTCGGGCGATGCCGTCGTCTCCACGACGGTCGCGGCCACCGCGGTCCCGCTTTTCGACTGGACGCAATGGGACGAGCAGCGCCTCGCCGAGTGCGCCGCGCGTCCCGACCAGATGCCGCGGATCGGACCCTCGGGTCAGCCGCTCGCCGAGGTCCGCGACCGTCCCGGCTGCGTGCTCGAAGGTGGAACCATCGACGCGATGGCAGAACAGATCGTCGCGGGCTGTGACGATGTCGGCGACGTGCTGGTGATCTGCGGCACGACGCTGATCGTGTGGGCCGTGATACCCGATCCCGTCGAAGTCGCGCGTCACTACACGATCCCGCACACCGCTCCCGGGAAGTTCCTCGTCGGCGGTCCGAGCAACGCGGGGGGTCTTTTCCTCAATTGGGTCGATCGCATGTGCGCTATGGCCGCCGGGGGCGAGGTCAACATGCCGGCGCGCGTCGTCGATCCGGGCCGCGTGCCCGTCTGGGCGCCGTACCCGCGCGGCGAACGGGTCCCGTTCCAGGACTCGACCCGGCGCGCGCAGCTCGTCGATCTCGACCTCACGCACGACGGCGCGTCGATCCGACGCGCCGCGTTCGAGGCCGCCGGGTTCGTGACCCGCCGGATGATCGAGGTGTCACCGACTCCCGCGCGCCGCATCGTCGCGACAGGGGGTGGGACACGGGTCGAGGCGTGGATGCAGGCGCTCGCCGACTGCACCGCATTGCCCGTCCATGTTTGCGCCGTGCCCGAAGGTGGTGCGCTGGGCGCCGCGTTCCTCGCGCGCATGGCGGCGGGGCTCGAGACGTCGACGAACGAGGCCGCGCGCTGGGCGCGCACCTCGCACGTCGTCGACCCGGACCCGGCGTGGGCGATCGCGGTCGCCGACCGGTACGCGCGCTTCTGCGAGATCGCGGGTTGAGGCGTTAGCG
>JAUZEM010000041.1 GCA_030839005.1 Actinomycetota bacterium
CGGCGCCTGGTGGGACTCGCGCCGGATCGGCATCGGCCCACCGCCACTGCGCACCGACCACGGGTGGCTGATCGTCTACCACGGCGTGAAGGACACGATCGCGGGCGGCCTCTACCGCGTCGGGCTCGCGCTCACGGATCTGGCGGAGCCGACGAACGTGCTGCACCGGTTGCCGGAGTGGATCCTCGGCTCGCGCACGAAGTCCGAGCGCACGGGGGACGTGCCTAACGCGATCTTCCCGTGCGGCCTGATCCACGACGAGCTGACAGGCGAGGTGCGGCTGTATTACGGGTCGGCGGACACGTCGATCGGCCTCGCGACCGCACGGCTGGACGACCTGCTCGAGGCAGTGCTCGCGGCGCCGGCGATCTAAGCGGCTGTGGCGCCGGTCATGATCGCTACCGCCTCTTGCATCGTATGCGACTGCGGCGTGACGACGGCAGCGCGCTTGCCGAGTCGCATGATGTGGATGCGGTCGGCCAGCTCGAACACGTGCGGCATGTCGTGGCTGATCAGGATCACCGGCAGTCCCCGCTCGCGCACTCGCTTGATCAGCTCGACGACCTGAGCGGTCTCCTTGACGCCGAGCGCGGCTGTGGGCTCGTCCATGATCACGACGCGGCGCCCCCACGCTGCGGCGCGCGCGACCGCCACGCCCTGGCGCTGGCCACCGGAGAGGTCCTGCACGGCGGAGCGAACCGACTGGACGTCGATGTTGAGCTCTGCGAGCGCGCGCGTCGCTTCCCTGCGCATCTCGCGCTTGTCCAGCATGCGCAGCACCTGCCCGAGCGGGCCGCCGCGCCGGAGCTCGCGGCCCAGGAAGAGGTTCGACGCGATGTCGAGCGCTGGCGCGACGGCAAGATCCTGGTACACGGTCTCGATACCGGCGCGGCGCGCATCGAGCGGGGTCTTGAACGTAACGACCTCGCCGTCGAGGCGAATGTCCCCTTCGTCCGGGTGCAGCGCGCCCGACAGCACTTTGATCAGCGTCGACTTGCCGGCGCCGTTGTCGCCGATCACCGCGAGCACTTCACCCGGATAGAGGTCGAAGTCCGCGCCCGAGAGTGCGGTCACGTGCCCGAAGCGCTTGACGATCCCACGCGCCTGGAAGAGAGGCTCGACCGTCGTCGAGGGCTGCGCGCTCACCCTCGCTCCTTGCGGTGCGTGAGCTGGTCGACCGAGACGGCCAGGATGACGAGGATGCCGGTGATCAGGATCTGGTAGACGGACGAGACGCCCATCAGCACGAGCCCGTTGCGGAAGACGCCGACGATCAGCGCGCCGAACAGCGTGCCGATCACGGCGCCGCGACCTCCGAAGAGGCTCGTACCGCCGAGCACGACGGCGGTGATGCTGTCGAGGTTGTCGGTCTGGCCTGCGTTGGGGTCGCCCACTTCGGTGCGCGCGATGAGGAGCAGCGCGGCAAGACCGTAGATTGCGCCGGCCACGACGTAGACGGAGATCAGCAAACGATCGGTGCGGATACCGGACAGCCGCGTCGCCTCCGGGTTGTTGCCGACGGCGTAGATGTGGTTGCCCCAAGTGGTCTGCGTGAGCACGAACCAGAACAACGCGTACAGCGCGAGCATCAACACGACGGCATACGTGATGTCGGTTCCTCCAATCGAGAAGGTCCGGCCGAAGTAGGTCATCGCCGACGGCGGGTTCGCGATCGTCTCCTCGTTCGAGTAGATGTGCACCAGCGCCATCGCGATGTTGAACGTGCCGAGCGTGACGATGAACGCCGGCAACCGGACCTTCGTCACGAAGAGGCCGTTCACGAGACCGAACGCCGCGCACGCGAGGATTCCGAGCAAGATCGCGGGAATCGCGGGCACACCGCTGTGCACGGCGAGCTTCGTCATCACGATCATCCCGAACGCCATCACGGCGCCGCACGAAAGGTCGATGCCGGCCGTCAGAATGATCAGCGTCTGGCCGATCGCGAGCACGCCGACCTCGACGACCTGCTGCAGGATCAGCGAGAGGTTCGGCCCCTGCAGAAACTGACCCGACTGGAGCGAGAAGAAGATCATCGCGAGCGCGAGCGCGCCGAGCGGCCCCGCGATCGGATTGCCGACCGCTGCGCGACCGAACTGCGGCAGGCGCTCGAGCGCGCGGTTGCCCCTGTCGGTGGTTGCTCCTGATTTCAAGATGCTCATCCTGATCGTGACGGGCCGGGGCCTGGGCGGTCAAGCCGCCCAGGCCCCGAGGGAACACTCGCCTCCTACCCCCAGCAGTTGGCGAGACCGAAGGCGAGGCCCTTCGAGGGCACGCCTGCCACAGGCTTGGCGGTGATCAGGTTGACGCCGGTGTCCGTGTAGCCGGACACCTTCTTGCCGGTCTTGGCGTAGTTCACGACGGCTTGGACGCCGCGTGACGCCATCTTCAGCGGGTACTGCTGCGACGTCGCGGCGATCACGCCGGCCTTGACGTTGCGAACGCCCGCGCACCCGCCGTCGACTGAGACGACGGTGACCTTCCCGGCCTTGCCTGCGTTCTTCAGCGCCGTGTAGGCGCCGGCGGCGGCCGGCTCGTTGATCGTGTAGACGAGGTTGATGTCAGGGCTCTTCTGGAGGCACGTCTCCATCGCGGTCTGGCCCTTCGCCTGGTCACCCGACGTGTCGGCGCTACAGACGACGTCCGGCGAGGTCTTGTACTTCGTCGAGTCCTTCTGCGTGATGCCCGCGACCCCGAAGCCGCTCAGGAACCCGTTGTGACGCAGGTACCCGACCGACGGGCCCGGGAAGAGGTCGAGCATCGCGATCTTCGGCGTCTTCCCCTTGAAGAGCACCTTCGCGTACTTCCCGATCAGGACGCCCGCGGTGAAGTTGTTCGTCGCGAAGAGCGCGTCGACCGCGGACGCGGGGTTCGGCGGCGTGTCGAGCGCGATCACGAGCACGCCCTTGGCGCGTGCCTTCTTGATCGCCGGGACGACGGAGTCGTTGCTCGGGGTGATCAGGATTCCCTTGACCCCCGCGCTTGTCATGTTCTCGATCGCCGTGATCTGCGTCGCGGCGTCGCCGTCGATCTTGCCGGCGGCGGTCAGCAGGGTGACGCCAAGCGCCTTCGCCTGCTTGCTTGCTCCCTGCTTCATCTTCACGAAGAAGGGGTTCGTGTCGGTCTTCGTGATCAGACCGACCTTGATCGTCGCGGCGCTACGAGCCGGCGCGTCAGAGCGGGCACTGCTCAACCCGACGAGGAGCGCCAGACTGACCGTCAGCACCCCCATG
>JAUZEM010000080.1 GCA_030839005.1 Actinomycetota bacterium
GCAGAACGCACCGAGCCGGACGTTCGCGCCGACCAACGAGTTGCAGCGGCCCGGGCTGCTGCTCAACAAGGGCGTCGTCTATGCCGGATTCGGGTCCCTGTGCGACATCTCCCCATTCGCGGGCTGGATCTTCGGCATCACGACCGGCGGCACGCTGCGCACGCGCTGGTCGGCGATGACGAGTAGCTCCGACGGCGCGGGCATCTGGCAGTCGGGATCGGGAATCATGTCCGACGCTCCGGGCCGCTTGTTCGTCGCAACCGGAAATCCCGGCTTCGTGCTCACCGCACCGACGGCGGGATCCAAACCCCCCGCCGATCTCGGAATCGCGGTGGTGCGCCTCGCCGTACAGTCCGACGGGAGGCTACAAGCGAAAGACTTCTTCTCGCCCCGCAACGCGCCCGACGCGTCGACACGAAACATCGATCTCGGCGCGGGCGGCCCGGTCGGCCTCCCCAACGCGTACTTCGGGACGGCGCAGTTCCCTCACCTCATGTTCGTTCAGGGCAAGGACGGCTACGCGTACCTTCTGAACCGCGACAACCTCGGCGGCTACCGCCAAGGCGTCGGGGGCGGCGACGCGGTGGTCACACGCATCGGCCCGTTCGGCGGCGTCTGGGGCAAGGCCGGTGTATGGCCGGGCGACGGCGGTTACCTCTATGTCGTCACCTCCAACCCCACCGGCGGCACCGACCGGGTCAGCAGCGGCAACCTGCTCGTGTACAAGTACGGGCTCGGCACCAACGGACGGCCGACGATCACCCTCGCGGCGACGAGCGGCGACCCGTTCCCCTTCGGCTCGGGCTCACCCGTCGTCACGTCCAACGGGACGACGTCGGGGACCGCGCTCGTATGGACGATCTGGAGGTCACCCCAACCGAACACGACGCCCGCGGAGCTGCGCGCCTACGACCCCGTTCCGGTGGATGGCCAGCCGGTCCTGCGCTGGAGTGTTCCCATCGGGATCGCCACGAAGTTCTCCGTCCCGACCATCGACGCCAACCGCGTCTACGTCGCAACCAATAACGGCTTCGTCACCGCCTACGGCGCGTGCGGAGGCGCGTCGCAGCCGCAGTGCACCCTCGACGATTCGCCGCCCACCACAACGATCATCTATCCATCCGGCGGCGCGACGCTGTCCGCCAACAGTCTCCTCGACGCGTCCGCGTCCGACAACGTCGGCGTCACCGCAATCGAGTTCCACGCCACCGACGCAGCCCTCAACGACACCGTTCTCGGCGCAGCCACCCGAACGAACTACGGCTGGATCTTCACCTGGGACACGAGCACCGCTACCAACGGCTCCTACACGCTCACCAGTGTGGCCCACGACGCAGCCGGCAACACCACGACCAGCAGCCCGATCTCAGTTGCAGTCCAGAACTAGATGCAGCAGCCTCGTCAGAGCCCGGACGCGCCCCGCAGGTCGCCCGTGCCGACGAGCCACGGCAAACCGAGCATCGACTCGACGGTGTGCAGCAGCAGGTTGTGAGTGACCGGAGTGGTAATCGTGCTGCCGGGTCGCACCGACTTGGACATGAGCACGTTCGGAAGGGGTGTGAACTCGTCGTAGACGACGATGACTGCGGTCTTGCCCGCCCGGTAGGTCGAGCTCGCGAGGATCGGTGTCAGCAGCGTCTTGAGATAGTCGTCTCCGGTCACTACCGAACAGTCGTGGGTGTCGTCACACAGATCGGGACTGACGAATGCGAGCGTCGGCAGATGCTTCGGGTCGAGAAACCCGGAAGAACCGACTGCGGGGGCGTTCGCGTTACAGAGAGCTCGCTCGTCCGCAAAGTACGGCCACGGGGCGTGCTTGACCGCGTAGCGGCCACCGCTCGTCAGATCACATGCTGACTGTGCGCCTCCGAGATAGTTCTTCGCGGTGCCGCCGGTGTCGATCACTTGCTTGAACACCGAAGGCGACGGCGGAGTACAACCGCCGGGCGGGTCACTGTTCGACCCCTCACACCCGTAGGTTGCGCCCGCGGCCAACGCGATGTAGTTCGGCCGCGACGGCGACCCGGCTTGTGCGTAGTTCGTCGCGGTACTGCACTCATCCTTGCGTGCCGTCAGCCACGGACCCTGTCCGTTCAGCACACCGGACCACACCTTGTTCTCCATCACGACGACGACGACATGGTCGTAGCGGACCGGCGCGGCCACACCCTTGCAGAGCCGCGTCGGCACCTTTTCAGCCGTGAGCCCGCCGCGATTCGGATAACCGCGAAGCGGCGAACTCCATGCCGAAACGATGGCGATCGCGCCGAGCAAAGCCATCGCCATCCACCACCGACGCTGCCGAAACATCGCGTCCCCTCTCGCTGATCCCCCGAAGATGATGTCAGGTCGTCTCGGACGCGGGCGAACTCGCCCTCGGCGAGGCCACGAGGACGAGTCGCGCCATCGTGCAGGCGGCGTCACGGCGTTGCGCGTCGGAGAGATTCGCGAGATCGATCATTACCATTGCTACGTCGCCGTTCTTCGCGCGCGCGACAAGACGATTGTGCGTCCACGACGCGTCACCGTCGAAGCCATCGATGGCCGTGGCCGTCGGGTGTCCGTGGTGCGCGAGCATTCCCATCGCCATGCGGGATGCACCCGAGCTCGCGTGCATCAGCATTACCGCGACGCGGCCCCGGCCGCCGTCCGAGTAGACGCGAGCCGCGGCCCCCGGAGGCGCTCCGGCGTTCGGCCCCACGATGGGCTGCAACGCGCAGCCGACGATCCCGGTCACTGCGTTCACGTCCAGCGCGTTCAGTGCGTTCATGCGCACCGCGCTGGTGCCATCGGGCGCGGGGGCCGGCATTGGCGTCGTCGCGGTCGCCGCAGGATGTGGCGCGGCGCCGACGACTCGCAATGCCTTCGCGTGTCGGAGATGGGGCGTGAGCGTAACGTCGATCTCGTCGCCGCGATGCAGCGCCGGGGTATTCACGGGCGGGAAAAACGCCTTCGTCTCGGCCGAGTGACCGTCGTCGATCGCGACGTAGCCCGCATAGGGCGCGTCCTGGCCTATCCGAATGATCGCGCCGCGCGTCTCGGCCGCGCGTCCAAGGTCCATTGCACCCCGCCCGACGCGGATGAGACCGTCGATGAGCTGCGCGAGCAGGTATATGCCCATCACGCCGAAGATGACCACGAACAACGCGACCACGCCGATCGCGGCGCCCGAATTCTCGTGGCTCCACACGTCCTTTTGCAGTTCCCACGAGGAACTGATCACGAACGGCAGCACCGCGAAGGCAATGGCGCCCCAGAAGGCGGTGCGTACCAGGCCGCCCAGGAACACGCCGATCGGACTTTTGCCGTAGCCGAACTTGCTGGGATAGTCGACGCGAACCTGGTGCCAATTTCCGCCGTAGCGCGACCAGGCGGCGCGCGGATCCTCGTCACCGAACGGGAGCGCGTGCGCGGCCGCGCGCGCCACACCGAGTGCGATGCCGTACGAGAGATAGCGCTGCCAGATCGCAACTGCGGCCGGGGGCAGGTCGGCGAACCCGCCGTCGTGACGCAAGAACCGGCGCACGCCCAGCCAGCGTCCGCTCGCGGCGCGCCCGGAGGGTGTGTCGCGCACGCCCCGCAGGCCCTTGATCGCCGCGAGCGCGAGGAGCTCGGCGAAGGCGGCGACGTAGAACCAGTCCCACCTTCCTTGCCGGCCGCCGTTGCGCGAGTTCGTGATGCCTTCGCCGAGGTGCGCGATGCCCAACGCGAGCGCGAACAGGCCGAGAACGAGCGCGATACCACCGGCAAAGATCGCCCAGTCGGCGCGATTCCAGCGGTTGCGAGCGAGACCGCGGTCGCGCGCGTCGCGCTCCACCGACTTGGCGAAGCGCTGCCACCACTTCAACGACTCCGCCGCCGAACCGATCTCGAGTGCTTCGATCGGTGCAGATCCGCCGGTCGCCCGCTCCTGGACGAGATCGAGAACCTGGCGCTCGTAGGCGGTGATGTCGTTGTTGTCGTCGTCGTGCTCGCGTCGCAACCGCACGACGAAATGGTCGGCCACGATCTCTTCGATGCCGATCACACGGCGCGCCGCCAGGTCGACGAGCGTCGCGCCGACCGCGAGTCGGGTCACCTCGAAGCGATTGACCAGGAAGTTGGCGACTGCGGGCGGCTCGGGTCCGAGGTCGCTCGTTTCCGGGCCGGGCGGCGCGAGCTTCGGAAAGCTCGCCGTCCAACGGATCGCGAAGATCACGAGCCACAGCGCGGCCGCGACGAACGCGCCGATGAGCACGGCGAGTGATGCGCCGGTGAAGCCGTGGAACTTGGAACCGGCCTCGATCGCGACAATCATCGCCATACCCCACAGCTCGGCAGACTCGGGATCGTAGAACCTGGGATGTCCAACGGCACACCCCGCGTGCCCTATTTGCCTACTTGCTCGGTGGCTTCGGCACCGCCATAATCCCTCGCAGCGCGCCCACGCGCTGTGTCAACAGGGTTCTTGGTTCGGTTGTACTTCTTCACCGGGGAGAGGGACTATGGCTGCGATCGAGTGTCCACACTGCGGTAGCTCCGTCGAGGTAACCGACGAGTCAGCCATCCGCAAGGGCCACGCGGCATCGAGCGACAAGCCGCGCGAGTGGGTGATTTACGAACGCGGTAACGAGGTTCACCGCTGCGGCGCCGCCTGACCAACGATGCCGTGCACGCGCGACCGGTTGAGGCTGGGCGGGGCGTGAAGGCCCCGCCCAGTCGGAGCTCAGACCGAGATGGCCTTTCGGTCTGAAGCCACCCCGTTGGTGATCTCGATTCGGCGAGGCTTCGCCTTCTCGGCAATCGGGATTCGCAGTGCGAGCACACCTGCGGAATAGCTGGCTTGCACGCGTTCCGTGTCGAGAGAGTCGCCGAGGACGATCTGGCGGTGGAACACGCCGCGCGGACGCTCGGCTGCAACCAACTCGGCGTCCTGGCGCGGCCCGGAGCGTTCGGCGCGGATGGTGAGAACGTTGCGCTCGACGTCGATATCCACCGATTCCGGGTCGACGCCGGGAAGATCCAGCTCGACCACGAACTCGTCGCCCTCGCGCCACGCGTCCATCGGCATGATGGCAGGACGAGCCGGGGTCCCGAAGGCCTGTTGGGCGAATCGGTCGAGCTCCCGGAAAGGGTCAGTACGCATCAGCATGTCCGTCCTCCTTCGCATATGAATTGACGGGCGAATCACCGGTGAGTCGCCGGGCGGTTCCGCAAACATCTGTCGCAGCAGACATAGATTCCTTATACCAACTCTGCCATATTGCGGCAAGCCCGCGTCGACGAGTCTGGAGCGAGGCCGATGGTTCCGAACGAGCAAGACCCCACGCGCGGCGTATACGGGATCTCGGTGGCAGCTGAGCTCGTTGGGAGTGGCCCGCAAAATCTGCGACTCTACGAACGCAAAGGCCTCCTCGAACCCGACCGAACGGCCGCCGGCACTCGCCGCTACAGCACCGACGACCTTGCTCGCCTTCGCCGAATCGGACAGCTGCTCGCCGACGGGCTCAACCTCGCCGGTATCGCAGTCGTTCTCCGACTCGAAGCCGAGAACGCGCGCTTGCGTTCCGACCTCGGCGAACCTGAAGCGTGAACATCGGTCGAGGCGCTCGGCTGTTCTCCCTTCGGTGTGTAGCTCCGGTCAGCCCGGGTACGGTGCTCACGATGAGCGTGTTGCTTGAGGACGGGCCCGTCCACGAACCTGAGCACGTCGTCGGCTTCTACGACGGCGACGACGATCTGGTCGGCGCAGTGGCCGCCTTCCTCGCCGAGGGGCTGCACCGCGACGGCGCTTCGATCGTGGTCGCAACCGCCGATCACCGGGTCGCGCTGGAACGAGCGCTCACCGGCATGGGTTTCGCGACGGACTCATTGGTGTCGGACGGCCGGTACCGGTCGTTCGACGCGGGCGAGACGCTCGCGGTGTTCATGCGCGACGACCGGCCGGACCCTCAGGCCTTCGGCGCGGCACTCGGCCCCCTCATCGTCGACGCGGCGCGAGGCGGTGGTCCGGTACGGATCTTTGGCGAGATGGTCGCCCTGCTCTGGGAAGAAGGCAATGTCGCCGCCGCCATCGACCTCGAATCGTTGTGGAACGGCCTCGCCGACGAGCACCCGTTCACGCTCTACTGCGCCTACCCCACCGCGATATTGCAGGATGGCGACCTCGCGGCTGCCAAACAGGTGTGCGACCGGCATTCCGGCGTCGTCTCGCTATCCGGCGACCTTGGCACCCGCACAACGTTCGCGGTGAGCGACGGGCAAGACGGTTTCGCTCGCGGCTTTGTTCCAACGCCTACCGTCCTGCATGCCGTGCGGACGTTCGTCGCCGACGTGCTGCGCGCCTGGGGCGCGGACGAGCTCGTCGATGACGCCCTCGTCGTCGCCAACGAGCTCGCAACGAATGCCTGGCTCCACGCCCGGTCACCGTTCAGACTGTCGATAACACGAACGTCCGCGGTCCTCGAGATCGCAGTACGCGACGCGAGCGCCGCATGGCCGGAACAGCGCCCGAGAGATCCGAACCGCGTCGGCGGGCGCGGGATCGCCCTCATCGACAGCATCGCACGCAGATGGGGCACACGAGACGAGCCCGATGGCAAGACCGTGTGGGTCGAACTCGTCGCAACCTGACCTTCCTGTCGGGCGTACGCTCGAGGAGCGCGAGCAGGAGGCCGGAAGGCGATGAAGACCGCTATTACCGAGATGTTCGGCATCGACGTTCCGATCCTCGCTTTCACACACTGCCGCGACGTCGCCGCCGCGGTGACCAAAGCCGGCGGCATGGGCGTGCTCGGCGCCGTGGCCCACTCGCCGGAACAACTCGAGATCGATCTCGCCTGGATCGAGAAGGAGGTCGGCGGCCGGCCGTACGGCATCGACGTCATCGTGCCCGCCAAGTACGCCGGTTCCGACGAAGGCGGCTACACCGTCGACGACATCCGCAAGCTCATCCCGGCCGAACACATCGCCTTCGTCGACGACATCCTGCGCCGCTACGACGTGCCCCCGCTCGCCGACGACGGGCACCGCTCGCTACTGGGCGGCATCAGCCGCGGCGACGCGGCCGTTCCCTTCTCGGCCAATCAGGCCGATTCGCTGCTCGAGGTTGCGCTGGCCCATCGACCGTCGCTCGTCGTCAACGCGCTCGGACCGCCGCCCGCGCACATGATCGAACGGGCGAAGCAAGAAGGGCGTCTGATCGGCGCCCTCGCGGGCAAAGCCCAGCACGCCGAACGCCACGTCAATGTCGGCGTCGACGTCATCATCGCCCAGGGGTACGAAGCCGGAGGACACACCGGCGAAGTCGGCTCGATGGTGCTCATCCCCGAGATCGTCGACGCCGTTGCTCCGGTGCCGGTACTCGGTGCCGGCGGTATCGGGCGAGGCCGCCAGATGGCAGCCGCCATGGCGCTCGGCGCACAGGGCGTGTGGTGCGGATCGGTGTGGCTCACCACCGAAGAAGCCGAGACGCATCCCACAGTGAAACGGAAATTCCTCGCGGCCACCTCGTCGGACACCGTGCGCTCACGATCGCGCACCGGCAAACCCGCGCGACAACTGCGCACCGCGTGGACCGACGAGTGGGACAACCCGGCGACGCTTTCACCATTGGGGATGCCGCTACAGCCGATCCTGGTCGACGAGGCCCTGGCCCGCATCGACCACGCCGCGTATCGCGCCGGCTCCGGCGCCGAGCAGCTGACGAACTACTACGTCGGCCAGATCGTGGGATCCATGAACACGACCAAGACCTCCGCGCAAGTGGTGTTCGACATGATCGACGAGTACATCGATGCCGTAAGGTTGCTCGATCATCAGCTCGAGGCCTGACACCTGTCGGAGGAAGCGACGGTGAATGTCGAGGCGACTCGCGGCGACATCACGGCCGAGCGGGTCGACGCGATCGTCAATGCGGCCAACGGCGCGCTGCGTCGGGGCGCGGGGGTATGCGGCGCAATCTTTGCGGCCGCGGGCCCCGATCTCGATGCCGCCTGCGCCGCGATCGGCGCCTGCGCAACGGGCGACTCCGTCGTCACGCCCGGCTTCGCGCTTCCGGCGCTCTGGATCGTGCACACCGTCGGACCGGTCTGGCACGGGGGTGACCATGGGGAACCCGCGCAACTCGCATCGTGCTACCGGAGATCGATGGAAGTTGCCCGATCCGTGGGGGCGACCTCGATCGCGTTCCCCGCGATCTCGACCGGCATCTTCGGGTATCCACTCCGCGCCGCGGCCGAGATCGCGGTCTCGACCACGCGCGAGCACGCCGCCGCGTTCAAGATCGTGCGTCTCGTCGCATTCGACGAGGAAACCTTGGCCGCGTACCGAGACATGCTCGCGCGCAGCTCATAGGCGTCAGCCGCTCATCCTCCCCCGCATTCACGCGACCCACGCGACCTGTTGGATCGCGAGCGGATCGGTGAGGCCCTTCAGCGGGACCTCGCGCACGGGAGCATCGGTGGCTGCCCCGGCCGCGCTCGCGGTCGTCGCGCTCGCGAGGATTTCTCCGGCCTCGGCGAGTGCCGCGATTCGGGCCGCTTCGTGCACGCCGAGGCCCGCGAAGTCATTTCCGCTGAGGAGGGCATCGGCCTCGTGCACGCCGATCCGAATCTCCGGGACGAAGCCGTCGGCCTTGCGCTGTTCGGCGAAGCGGCGCTGGATCGCGACCGCGCAGTCGATCGCATCGGTCGGGACCGCGAACACGGCGAAGAACCCGTCGCCACCACCGCGTTGTTTGACCTCGGCTCCCCCGTGCGATCGCAAGAGATCCCGGATCGTTCGGTCGTGCGTATGCAGGACCGTCGACCAACCAATGTCTCCCATCTCGGCAACCAGGCGGGTGGAGTCGACGATGTCGGTGAACATGAACGTTCGGCGAACTTGACGCCCGATGGCAATGCTGCCGAGACGATCTCGCAGCCGCTGCGCCTCTTCGACGTCGCGCATCGCGCCGAGACTCGTAAACGTCGCGAGTGCGGCTTCCAGCTCCACGATCGCGACCTCCCGGTCGTCGGTGCGTATCGCCGCCTCGGCCAAAAGGTGCTGCGCCTGCGCCGCCTCATACGGCGCGCCCGCGTCGCGCCACAGGTTGACGGCCACGCGCGCCGAGGCGACCGCCTCATCGGCCGCGCCGGCGGCGAGGGCCACCCGCGCCCGGCTCGTCGCCGCCCGCGCGTCCAACACAACCGTCCCGAACACCTTGGCGATACTCGCGAGACGTTCCGCCGCCTCCCGAGCCGCCTGCACATCGCCACACGCCAGCTGGGCTTCGACGATCACGGGCAGCAGCTGCCCTACCGCGAGCGGATCCGCGTCACCCGCGTTCTCCGCCGCGACCCGCAACAACGCCAACGCGACCGATTCCTCACCTTGCGCGAGGCGCAACATCGCCAGGCCCGGTTGCGGATCCTTGCCACAGGCGGCGGCGCGCTCGAACGCCTCCGTGGCCCCGTCGAGCTCGCCGCGCCGCAGCGCGATCTCGCCGAGCTCGTACCAGGCCTGGCCGACATGATCGGGTGACCAGCGTTCGAGCGCGATCATCGCAGTACGGAGCTCCGACTCGGCACCGACCCAGTCGCCTCGCAACCGCGTGATTTCGGCGCGATGCATCCGACAATCGCCAGGAAAGTCACCCATCCCCGGACGGCCGGAACACGTCACTGCCTGCTCGGTCCACTCCGATGCTCTTCGGATGTCACCCAGCGCCTGGCACAAGCTGATCGTGCCGCAATAGATACGTGCCGTCTGGACCCCGCCGAGGAGTCCCGACACCGCGTCGATCATGGCCTCGTCGACCCGACGCAGCCCCTCGGCCACCCGCCCGGTGCGGACGAGCGCCGTCCCGGAACCGACCAACGCGCCTGCCACCAGATCCGCGTCATTGCAGAGGCGCCCGATCCGCAGCGCTTCGTCGTAGTGCCGCATCGCGGTCGCGACGTCGTGGAAGATCTCGAGCGCGACGAGGGCCTGCAACTCTTCCAGGCGACCGAGCGCCGCGCACGGCTCACTCCCTTCGAGCAGCGTCGTGGCGCGTTGCGCCCACCCGAGCGCGACCGCGTCGTGACGACGAAGGGCGTGATCGACGCACAAGTCGATCGCCAAGCCGGCTGCGCGTTCCCCGTCACCGGCCGCAACCCGGACGCCGAACGCGCGCTGACGGAACTCGATGCAAGACTCGAACTCGCCGAGCCACATCGCGGTCAATCCCGCGCGCTCGAGATCTTCGGCTTCGAGCGGATGATCGGCATCAGCCCGCACGAATCCGTCGAATGCGGCCGGCCAATCCGAGCGATCGAAGCCGGCGCGGGCATCCGCCAAGCGCTGCTCGCCGCCATCCACCCCCATGCCGCCCAAACGATAGCCAGTCCCCCTACCGCATCGGGAGGGGCCACGACCGCAACTCAGCGCTCCGCGGGGCGTCCCACACTGGTCCACGCGCGACCGAACCAACGTTGAACGCGGCTGGATCCGAACTCCTCCTTGTCCGCGGCGAGGGCTTCGGACGGAGCCTCGAAGGTGCCGTTCGGCGGTTGCCCGCTGACGAACATCACGTCGACGCGCGCAACCTCTTCATGCCCGAACTCGAGGTAGCACATGCCGTGCCCGTCGTACTCCGAGGAGCCGGTCGTGCCTCGGATGATCGCCGCGATGCGCTCGGCGGCCACCGCCGCCTGGCCCTCGGAGAAGACGCCCGCCTTCGGTGTACCGACGCTCGTCACGTCGCCGACCGCGAACACCCCCGGGTACGAGGTTTCCAGCGTGAGCGGGTTGACGGGGATCCATCCATCGACGGTCATGCCCGACTCGGCCACCACCTTCGGCACTGAGTGCGCGGGCACGCCGAGGAACAAGTCGTAGGGCATCTCCGTGCCGTCCGCGAAGCGGGCAACGTTCCGAGCAGGGTCGAGCTCGCGCACCAACCGCCCGGGGTGCCACTGGATGTCGCGTTCGGCGAACGCGACGAGCAGCGCCTCCGACGCGGCCGGAGACGGCGGGATGGGCACCGGCAACGGCATCACGAGTGAGATCTCCGAGCGCTCCCGCAGCCCGCGCGCGACCAAGTAATCGTGCATCAGCAGTGCCGTCTCACTCGGAGCAGGCGGACACTTGAACGGCGTCGACGTGACGCCGACGATGACTCGACCACCGTCGAAGTTCGCCAGCACCTCACGGAGCGCGAACGCGCCCTCCACCGTGTAGAACTCGTGACCGCCCTCGCGCAAGCCCGGTGTGGCTTCGGGGTGCAGATCGGCGCCGAGTGCGACCACCAAGACGTCCGCATCGAAGGTGCCTGCATCGGTTTCGACGCGCTTGGCGGCCGGATCGATCGCGGTCACGGTCGCCTGCACGAACTGCACGCCCGGCTTGACGAAGTCGCGGTAAGGATGATGGACCGCTTCGGGGAGCGTCCGACCGAACATGACGTCGAGCTTGGAGAACCCGAAGATGAAGCCGTCGCTCTTGTCGATCAACACGACGTCGATGGCGTCGCCGAATTCCTCCGCCAGCCGCGTGGTGAGCTCGAGGCCGCCGAATCCTGCACCCAGAACAAGAACTCGCAT
>JAUZEM010000096.1 GCA_030839005.1 Actinomycetota bacterium
AGGCGTCGACGACGGCCGCGCCCTCTTCGAACGGCTCGCGGCAGTCGCGCGGCGCAAACCGGTCGTGCTCGTGAAGGGCGGAACGACCGCAAGCGGTCAGCGGGCCGCGGCGAGCCATACCGGCAGCCTCGCCGCGGACGACCGCATCTTCGACGGCATGTGTCGCCAGGCCGGGATCACGCGCGCGGCGACCGTGGAGGAGGCGTTCGAGGCGGCGGCCACGTTCGCGACGCAGCCGTTGCCGCGCGGTCCGCGCACTGCGGTGCTCACGACCGCGGGGGGATGGGGCGTGGTCACCGCCGATGCGATCGCGCGCGCGCCGGGTCTCGAGCTCGCGCCGCTCCCAGACGACCTGCGCGACGCGATCGACGAGAAGCTCCCACCGCGCTGGAGCCGCAATGACCCGATCGACCTCGCGGGCGCCGAGACGCGCGACACCATCCCCGAGGTGATGGAGCTGGTCGCCCGGCATCCCGATATCGACGCGATCGTCTACCTCGGGCTCGGGATCCAGTCGAACCAGGCTCGGCTCCTGCGCGAGGGGGCGTTCTATCCCGATCACGGACTGCTTCGCATCGTCGCGTATCACGAGCGCCAGGACATGCGTTTCGCGCAGGCGGCTGCGCAGATCTCGGTCGCGACGGGCAAGCCGATCCTGACGGCAACGGAGCTCGCCGTCGCGGCACCCGACAATCCCGGCCCGGCGACGGTCCGAGCGACCGGACGCGTGTGCTACTCGAGCGCGAACCGGGCCGTCGTCGCGCTCGCCCATCTCTGGCACGACGCGCGCTACCGGATCGCGCGCGGATTGTCGTGATGTGACTCGCCGACGACGGGCGAGCTTCGCTCTCGTCGCCATCGCGTGCGCGGTCGGAGCGGTCCTGTTCCTGGCCGCGGCCCGGCCCATACGCACGGCCCCCAGTGGCGCGGGCGCGCCCTCGGCGCGGACACCCCTGTGGTCGGCGCGGCGGGTTCCGGCATTGCTCGTGCGGACCGTCGAGCACGCGGCGCAGGCCCGCGCCGGCACCGCACTCACCAAGAAGCTCGGCGAAATCGTCGCACCGGTCCGAGCATGCGTCGCCGTCGACGGCGCCAACGGTTCGCTCGCGCGCATCGATACCGATCTCGCGCTGGCTCCCGCGTCGACGCTCAAGCTCCTCACGGCCACCGCCGCGCTCAACCGGCTCGGACCCGACCATCGCTTCACGACGCGAGTGCTTGCCGACCGCGCCGGCAATCTCGTCCTCGTCGGCGGCGGGGATCCGTTGCTCGCAACTCCCGAGCACATCGTCTACGAGCACGCGCGCGCGCCGTACCGTGAGGCTCCGTTCACCGCGCTGACCGGGCTCGCAGAAGCCGTCGCCGCGGCCGGTGTGCACGACGTGAGCGGTGCGCTGCTGGTCGACGACCACGTACACGACACGCTGCGCTTCCTTCCCGCGTGGAAGCCGATCTACGCGCAGGAAGGTGACGTCGGCGCGCTCGGTGCGCTCACCGTCGACGGCGGGCACGCGGACGCGCGCGACCAGACGCCCGCGCCCGACCCGGCGCTGACGACCGGCCAGCGGCTGGCGGCGATGCTCGGCGCGCGCGGCATCACGATCACCGGCGGCGTCCGGCGCGGGCTTGCGTCCGGAGACCTGCGCGAGGTCGCACACGTCGACTCACCGTCGCTCTCGGACATCGTCGGCGAGATGCTCACGAGCAGCGACAACTACACCGCCGAGGAGTTGTCGCGCGACATCGCGGTGCGCCCCGGTTCCGGCGAGGTTCCCGCAACCACCGAGCTCGGCATCCGGATCGTCGAAGACGAGATGGACGTCCTCGGCGTCCCGCGGACCGGTCTGGTCATGCGCGACGGCTCGGGCCTCGCGCCCGCCGACCGGGTCAACTGCACGACGATGCTGCGGCTCATCGAGCTCGCGACGGAGCCGCGGTTCGCCGCGATCGACCGCGGGCTCGCGGTGGCGGCTCGCACCGGAACGCTCGCCCAGCGCTTCGTCGGCGATCCGCTTGCCGGGCGGCTACGCGCCAAGACCGGCTCGATCGCGGGCGTCGTCGGGCTGGTCGGCGTCGTCGACGGGCCCGACGCTCTCCGCTTCGCCTTCCTCGCGAACGGCGACTTCTCGGCCGGCGCCGGTGCACAGCTACAAGTCGAGGTGGCGCGCGCCGTGGGTTCCGTTCCCGATGTGCGGGCTCCGCCCGATCTGGTGCCCCCGCCGTGATCACGCGGCGAAACGTGCTCGCGCCTTGCACCGCGGGCCGCGCCGGGACGAAACTGCTCCGCCGATCCTCGAAAGGTTGTGCGTGGCCGACAATCCGCAACAGACGATTCGCGAGCTGAAAGAGCTCGTCATCGCCTACGCAAAGCAAGAGACGATCGACCCGCTGAAGAATCTCGGTCGATACTTCGCGTTCGGCGTCCTGGGTGCGCTCCTCATGGGTGCCGGCGTCACCTTCCTCGCCATCGGCGCGTTGCGTGCACTGCAGGGCGACGATCGCGGGCCGCATTTCACCGGGAACTGGTCATGGGCGCCGTACGCCATCGTCGTGGCGGGCGCGTTCGCGATCGCCGGACTCTCATGGGTCGTGGGCACGAAGAGGAAGAGATCATGAGTCCGAGATCGAAGACGCCCGAAAGGCCGCGACCGCGGATCACACGCGATGACATCGAGGCCAAGCTCGGAGAGCTGCGCGGCGAGGTCGACGACCGCACCGAGGCGGCGAAGGTGCCGGCGATCGCGGTCGCAGTCGGCGTCGTCGTGCTGACGGTGGTGGCGGCGTATTGGTTCGGGAAGCGCAAGGGGAAGAAGCGCCAGATGGTCCTCGAGATTCGTCGGATCTGACGTGTACGCGTCGCTTCTCCGCCGCTTGACGCGCAGTGGCTTGCGCAAGGGCATATCCGGCTCCACACCCTGGCTGATCGTCGGGATGGCGGCGGGTGGGCTCCGGCTGGTGCGGCGTCTCGCGCGCGACGAGGAGGAGGTCCTCTACCGGGCGGCGATCAGGGCCGGCGACGTCTTCGAGGTCGTCGCCCGGCCGAAGCAGTAGCCCAACGAAAGGGCGGATGGTCCGGCGCCGGTACTGTTGCGATCTGCATGGAGGTCGCATCATGAGGGTCGTCTTGCGGAACCCCAAGCGCGAGCTCGACGTCCCCGCGCCCCGCAATGTCGGCCGTCTCCTGCGAGATCTCGAGATCGTCGCCGAGTCGGTAATCGTGATCCGCAACGACACGCTCGCAACCAACGACGAACAGCTGAGTGACGACGACGTCGTCGAGATCCGGCCGGTCACCTCGGGCGGTGCCTCGTGAAATGCGGGCGGTGTCGCGCCCCGGCGGTCATCGAGGTCCGGCGCCACAACGCGGGCTATTGCCGCGAATGCTTCGTGCGGCACTGCCGTGAGCAGGTGCGCCGCGCGATCGACCATTTCCACATGATCGAGCCGGGCGAGCGAGTGCTCGTGGCGGTGTCCGGCGGCAAGGACTCCCTCGGGCTCTGGCAGCTGCTCCGCGAGCTCGGCTACGACGCCGACGGTCTGTACCTAGGTCTCGGCATCGGCCAGTACTCGGACACCTCGGGCCGGCACGTACGCGACTTTGCGGACGAGCGGGGCTGGACCCTGCTCGAGATCGACCTCGCGGCCGAGTACGGGTTCGACGTCCAGGAGGGCTCGCGTGCTGCGAAGCGGGCGCCGTGCTCGGCGTGCGGCTTGTCGAAGCGCCACGTCTTCAACGAAGCCGCGACCCGGCACGGTTACGACGTGCTCGCCACTGGTCACAACCTCGACGACGAAGCCGCGGTGCTGCTCGGCAACGTGCTGCGTTGGGAGTCCGAGCTCCTCGGACGCCAGCACCCGGTGCTCCCGGCCGCGCCCGGCTTCGCCCGCAAAGTGAAGCCCCTGATCCGGTTGGGCGAGCGCGAGCTCGCCGCATACTGCGTGCTCGCGAACATCGACTACATCGTCGAGGAGTGCCCCATGGCCGGCGGCAACCGTCACCTCGGCTACAAGAACACACTGAACGAGATCGAGGAGCGATCACCCGGCACCAAGGCCGCCTTCGTGTTCGGGTTCCTGGAACGCGCGCACGCACGATTCACGGTCGAGGTCGACGACGCGCGAGACGAGTTGCGTCCGTGCGCATTGTGCGGGGCGCCGACACCTGGCGACGTGTGCGCGTTCTGTCGCATGCGCGCGCGCGCCGTCGGTGAGCCGCTCGGCGTCAGGAGCAACTCGTGAGCCGGGTGTTCGCGCCGGGCGATCGGGTATTGCTCGTCGATAGCCGTCGTCGTCGTCACCTCGTGGTTTTGGTGACGGGCGGTCAATTCCACACACACGCGGGAATCATCGAGCACGACGACGTGATCGGTCACGCCGACGGCAGCACCGTGCGCACGACGCGAGGCGTCCGCCTCATGGCGTGGCGGCCGACACTTGCGGAGTACGTGCTCGAGATGCCGCGGGGCGCGCAGGTGATCTATCCCAAGGACATCGGTCCGATCCTGATCCTGGCCGACGTCTTCCCGGGCGCGCGTATCCTCGAATCGGGCGTCGGCTCGGGCGCGCTCACCAGCGCGCTCCTGCGCGCCGTCGGGCCGACCGGCACGGTCACGGGCTACGAGATACGCGACGACTTCGCGAAGCGTGCCGTACTGAACGTCCACGGTTTCCTCGGCTCGGACGTTCCGCTCGACGTACATGTGCGGGACGTGTACGAGGGAATCGACGAGCGCGAGGTCGACCGCGTCATCCTCGACCTGCCCGAGCCGTGGCGGGTGGTGAAGCACGCCTCCGAGGCGCTCGTGTCCGGCGGGCTGCTCCTCGCGTACCTGCCGACGATCCTGCAAGTCGGTCGCCTCCGAGAGGAGCTCGTATCCGCACCCTTCGCCATGATCGAGACGCTCGAGGTCCTCCACCGCGGCTGGCATGTCGAAGGGCAGTCGATCCGACCCGATCACCGCATGGTTGCGCACACGGGTTTCCTCACAGTCGCGCGGCGTCTGGCGGACGAGCCGCGGTCGATCTCCGGAGGCGAGTGAACGCACTCGACGTCGCGATCATCGCGACTGCGTTGGGTGCAGGCTGGGGTGGCTGGCGTCTCGGGCTCGTCGCCCGCGTGTTCGCGTGGGCCGGCGTGTTCACCGGCCTCGCGATCGGCGTCAACTTCGTACCCAAGGTCGTCACCGCGCTCGGCGGCACGACTGTGGACGGCCGTATCGGCGTCGCGCTCTTGTTCCTCTTCCTCGTCGCGTCGATCGGGCAGGCGTTCGGTCTGGCGGTCGGGCTTCTCCTACATCGTGTGTTCCCGCTCCCGAGCCCACTCCCGCGGTGGGATCGAGTCGCTGGCGCGGCGGCCGGGACGCTCGGCGTGTTGGTGTTGACCTGGATGGTCATTCCGTCGCTCGCGACCGCGCAGGGCTGGCCGGCGCGCATGGCTCGCGATTCCTGGGTGGTGGCCGCGATACAGCGCGCCGCGCCGCGTCAACCGGCCACGTTCGCGGCCTGGGGCCTCGCCATCTCCGAGGCGCCATATCCATCGGCGCTCGGGCCGCTCGACAACCCGCCCGACCCGGGTGCGGCCCCGAAGGAGAAGCTGACGCCTGCGGTCGATGCCATGGTCCGGGGCTCGACCGTGAAGGTGACCGGGAACGCCTGCCATCAGATCCAAGACGGCAGCGGTTGGGTCGCGTCGCCGGGAACCGTCGTGACCAACGCGCACGTCGTGGCGGGGGAGCGGTCGACGAGCGTCGTCGACAACTTCGGTACACGGATGCCCGCCGTGGTCGTCGAGTTCGATCCGGTGCGCGATCTCGCCGTGTTGTCGGTCCCGACGTTGAAGGCGTCCGCGCTGGCCCTCGCGAACGGCACGACCGGGGAGGTGGGCGCGGTGTACGGACATCCCGGTGGCGGACCGTTGCAGGCGGTACCCGCGCGCATCGGCGAGGAGATCGTCGCAGTCGGCACCGACATCTACCGGACGTCGGCGAGTCGCCGTCACGTCTTCGTCCTCGCCGCAAGGCTTGCGCCCGGCGACTCAGGGGGTCCGCTAGTCAACGGCCGCGGCGCCGTCCTCGGCGTCGCGTTCGCGATCGACCCCGGGCGGCGGGGTACCAGCTACGCGCTCACCGACGAGGAGGTGCGGCCCGTCCTCACGGCAAGCACGAAGTCGTCGCGCGCCGTCGGCACGGGATCGTGCCTCGTCGAATGACCATCACCCGAGGTGCGGTACTTCGAGCTCGGTTACTCGGCCTCGATGAAGATGCACTCGCCGGGGCACTCTTCGGCCGATTCGAA
>JAUZEM010000069.1 GCA_030839005.1 Actinomycetota bacterium
CCACAAGAAGAAGCGGGCCGACGTCTCCATCCCGGGCCTCTTGCGCGAAGCGGCGTTGCGGGCGCTCGAAGACGCCGAGTGCACGTGGTCCGACATCGACGCCGTCGTCATCGGCAAGGCGCCGGACGCGTTCGAAGGCATCGTGCAGCCCGAGCTGTTCCTCGCCGACGCGCTCGGGTGCGCGGGCAAGCCGATGCTGCGGGTGCATACCGCGGGCAGCGTCGGCGGTTCGACGTTCATCGTGGGCGCGCACCTCATCGAGTCGCGCATCCACGAACGTGTGCTCGCGATCGCTTGGGAGAAACAGAGCGAGGGCAACGCGCAATGGGGCCTCGCGGGCGGCCGGAGTCGCGGCATCGGCGCCGGTGGCGCGTTCGCGCCGTGGATCCGCGCGTACATCGAGAGGACCGGTGCGCCCGAGTACGTCGGCTGGCAGGTCGCGGTCAAGGACCGTCTCAACGCGCTCAAGAACCCGTACGCGCACTTGCGACTGCCCGACATCAGCATCGAGAAAGTGAAGGAATCGGCGATGTTGTGGGACCCGCTGCGGTTCCTCGAGTCCTGTCCGTCCTCCGACGGCGCGTGCGCGGTCGTGCTGACCAACGAGGTGAACGGCAAGCGCGCGTCGAAACCCTCCGCGTGGGTCGCGGCCACGGCCGTCCGTAGCGAGCTCGGTGTCTTCCCCGGGCGCGATCCCGTTCGCCCTCTCGCGGGGGTGGAGTGCGCGCACGATGTCTACCGCCAGGCGGGGATCGGCGTTCCGCGTCAGGAGATCGACGTGGCGGAGCTCTACGTACCGTTCAGCTGGTACGAACCGATGTGGCTGGAGGGCCACGACATCGCCGGTCCGGGCGAGGGCTGGAAGATGGTCGAGAGCGGCGACACGGAGCTGACCGGGTCGTTCCCCGTGAACGCGTCGGGCGGCGTGTTGTCGTCGAACCCGATCGGCGCGTCGGGGATGTTGCGGTTCGCCGAGGCCGCCCTGCAGGTGCGGGGCCTGGCGGGTGAGCATCAGGTCGACGGCGCGCGCACCGCCCTCGCCCAGGCGTACGGCGGCGGCGCCCAATACTTCGCGATGGGCATCCTCCGCTCCCAGCCCGCCTGACCCCCCATTTCGCGCCCAACTGTTTGGCGCGGAACCGGCTGTGGGTGCGGTTTTCGCGCCAAACAGTTGGGTGGGAAATCGGCGGGTGGTGCGATTTTCGCACCAAACTGTTTGGGAGCGTTTTCGGAGGTCTAAGCTGGGAGAATGACGTTCTCGGAGGAGCTCGACCGTCCGCTGCGGCTCGTGGCGTCCGCCCGAGTGTTGGCGAACGAGACGGGGAGTGCCGCGTTTACGGTGGCGCAGCTCGCGACCCACGCGGGTCTGTCGCTCAAGGCCTTCTACTCGTGTTTCCGCAGCAAGGACGACTTGCTCCTTGCGCTCCTCGCGGAAGACAGCAGCATCGGCGCCGAGATCCTGGCCGGTCGCATCGGCACGCGTACCGGACCCGAGGCACTCCGTAGCTACGTGTTCGAGCTCTTCGACATGCTCACGCCGGCCGAAGCGATGGGATATGCAGGCGTGCTCTCGCGCGAGTACCGGCGCCTCAAGCAGGTCCATCACGAGGAGCTGCGTGACGCACTGGCGCCGCTCGTCGACCTGCTGGCGCGCTTCATCGACACCGACGATTCGAAACGCGACGCGTCCACGATGTTTGTCGTGTTGCTCGACGGCGTTCACGATGTCGTGTTCGGCCGCGTCGCCGACTCGCGGGAGCTCGCGCGGTCCCTGCACCGCTTCTGCGTCCAAGGGGTCGGCGGCGCATGACCGCGACTTTCCTTCCGGATCCCGAGCCGCGCGTGCGCAACTACACGATCATCTCCGTCGACGACCACCTCATCGAGCCTGCGCACTGCTTCGAAGGACGTCTTCCCGACGCGCTGCAGGAGCGCGCGCCGCGCGTCGTCACCCTCGCCGACGGCCGCGAGACGTGGATCTACGAGGACAACTTCTACCCGCAGGTCGGTCTCAACGCCGTCGCGGGTCGACCCAAGGCCGAGTGGAGCATGGAGCCCGCGCGCTTCGACGAGATGCGGCGCGGCTGCTACGACATCGAAGCGCGCGTCGCCGACATGGATCTCGACGGCGTGCACGCGACCCTGTGCTTCCCTTCGCTCATCGCCGGGTTCGCCGGCACGATCTTCGCGAAGAGCAAGGACCCCGAACTGGGTCTGGCGGCGTTACGCGCGTGGAACGACTGGCACATCGACGAGTGGGCCGGACCCCATCCCGATCGCGTGATCCCGTTGCAGCTCGCGTGGGTGAACGAGCCCGAGGTCGCGGCGGCTGACGTGCGCCGCAATGCCGAGCGCGGGTTCAAGGCGGTCAGCTTCCCGGAGAACCCCGTCGACCTGCACCTCCCGCCGATGATCGACCCGCACTGGGACCCGTTCCTGCGGGCCTGCGAAGAGACGGAGACGGTCGTCTGCCTGCACAACGGCTCGTCGTCGTGGACCGCGGCCCGCTCGCCGGGTGCGCCGCTCGAGCTCTACACCAGCCTGTTCCCGGTCAACGCGCTCGTCACCGCCGCCGACTGGCTCTGGGCTCAGGTTCCCACCCGGTTCCCGAACATCAAGATCGCGTTCTCCGAGGGCGGCATCAGCTGGGTGCCGATGCTGATCGACCGGATCGACTACGTGCTCGATCACTCGGCGGTCGGCTCGCACGGCTGGGCCGCGGCAGATATCTCGCCGACCGAAGCGCTCCGACGCAACTTCTGGTTCTGCACGATCGACATCGGATCCACGTTCGCGCTGCGAGACCACATCGGCGTCGACCGCATCTGTCTCGAGAGCGACTACCCGCACGCGGATTCCACCTGGCCCGACACGCAACCCAACGCAACGGCCGCGCTGCGAGATGTGCCGGCCGACGTCGTCCGCAAGGTCACGTGGGAGAACGCGTCCAAGCTCTTTCGCCACGCTGTGCCCGAAGCGCTGCAGCAACCGTGAGCCTCGCCCCCGTCATCCCCCCCGTCAGCCCCAAGGAGCATTGATGTACACGGACGATGCCATCTCCACCGACGATGCCAGGTCCCCCGGCGACGCCATCTCCACCGACGATGAAGGCCCGATGCTCGACGTGTTCTCGCAGCGCTGCGCCGACGATCCGCACCCGGTGTATCACGACATGCACGATCGTTGTCCGGTCGGGCGCGAGCCCGGCATGTTCGGCGGCCACAGCGTGACGCTGTCGCGCTACGACGACGTGCTCTGGGCGCTCAAGCATCCCGAGGTGTTCTCGTCGAAGGACGTCGTCAAGATCGGAAACGACGTGCCGCTCATCCCGTTGTCGGTCGATCCGCCCGATCACGCGAAGTACCGGCGCCTGCTCGACCCGCAGTTCTCACCCAAGCGAATGGCCGACCTCGAACCGGAGGCGCGCACTCTCGTCAACGAGATCATCGACGAGTTCGCCGGCCGCGGTACATGTGACTTCCACGAGGATTTCGCCACGCCATTGCCGTCGACGATCTTCCTCGCGCTGATGGGCCTTCCCCAAGACGACCTACCGCGGTTCCTCGCGTGGCGCGACGACACGATCCGCCCGCAGGCCGACACGATTGCGGAAGGGGAGCAGAAGCGCGAGGCAGCCGGGAAGGCGATCGAGGCGTACTTCGAGGGCAAGATCGAGGAGAAGCGCGCGGAGCCCGACGATCGATTGCTGAGCACACTCGTGCACGGAGAAGTCGAAGGCCGGCCACTGACCCACGCCGAGCTGCTGGGAACGACGCATCTCTTGCTGCTCGGCGGTCTCGACACTGTCACCGCGACACTCGACTGCATGATCGTGTTCCTCGCGCAGCATCCCGAACGACGGCGCGCGCTCGTCGCCGACGGTTCGCTCGTCGCGGGTGCGGTCGAGGAGCTGTTGCGACACCAGACGCCGGTGATGATGGTGCCGCGCATCCTCGCGCAGGACTTCGAGATCGGTGGCGTGCAGCTTCGGGCGGGCGACGGCGCAACGCTGCTCATCGGTGCCGCGAACTGCGACCGCTCCGAATTCGAAGACGCCTCCGAAGTGCGTTTCGACCGTGAGGCGAATCGCCATCTCGCCTTCGGCGGCGGCGCCCACCGGTGCCTCGGCTCGCATCTCGCCCGGCTCGAGCTGACCGTGGCGCTCGAGGAATTCCACCGCCGCGTGCCCGACTACGAGCTCGCGCCCGAGACGACGATCACGTTCTCACCGGGCATCCGTCAAGCCGAGCACCTGCACCTCCGCTTCCCGGTCGAGTCGTGAAGGCGGCGGTGCTGCGAGGCACCGGCGACGAGTTCACGCTCGAAGACCTCCGCCTCCGTGCACTCGGACCGCGAGACGTCCACGTGCGTGTCGCCGCGAGCGGCGTGTGCCACTCGGATCTTTCGGTCCAAGACGGCACGATCCCGCACCCGTTGCCCGCAGTGCTCGGGCACGAAGGCGCGGGCGTGGTGATCGGCACGGGCGCCGACGTCACGACCGTCGAGTCGGGCGATCACGTCGTGCTCGCGTGGGTCGCGCCGTGCCGCGCGTGCTTCTTCTGCCTGCGGCGGCATCCCGAGCTGTGCGAGCACGGGCTGGATCATGCGTTCGCCTCGCCGTACGCGACGGCGTCCGACGGCACGACGTTTCTCGCCGCGTTCGGAACCGCGACCTTCGGCGAGGAGACGATCGTTCCCGAGCGGGCCTGCGTGAAGATCGACGCGGAGTTCCCGTTCGATCTCGCGGCGCTCGTCGGGTGCGGGGTCGTGACGGGTGTGGGCGCAGTGTGCAACAGCGCGCACGTGGAGCCGGGCGCGAGCGTCGCGGTGATCGGCTGCGGTGGGGTCGGCCTGGCCGCGATCCAGGGCGCGCGCCTCGCCGGCGCGGCACCGATCGTCGCCGTCGATCGGGTCGCATCGAAGCTCGCGCTGGCCCGAAGTTGCGGTGCGACCGAAGTCGTCGACGCGTCGGGCACCGATCCGGTAGCCGCGGTGCGCGAGCTCACCGCAGGTAGAGGCGCCGACCACGTGTTCGAGGTCGTAGGTCGGTCCGACACGATCGAAGCCGCGTTCGAGATGACGCGCCGGGCCGGGACCTGCACGATCGTCGGCGCCGGAAGCTTCACCGACATGGTGAAGTTCGGCGCGATGCAGCTCATGGTCGGGGCCAAGACGCTACGCGGATGCGTCTACGGCTCGACCGACCCCGCCCGCGATTTCCCCGAGATCATCCGGCTCCAGCAGCTCGGGCGGCTCGATCTCGACGCGCTCATAACCCGCCGTATCGCGCTCGAGGACTTGAATGACGCGTTCCGGGCGATGCAGGCGGGCGAGGTCGCGCGCAGCATCATCGCGTATTGATCTGGGGCCGCCTACGCTCGCCGCTCGACGTGATCAAGTACCTCGGTTCGAAACGACGGCTGGTCCCGGTGCTGGGGGCGATCGCGACGGTCGCGGGGTCGCGCCGGGCGCTGGACCTGTTCACCGGCACGACGCGCGTCGCCCAGGAGCTCAAGCGCCGGGGTGCGCACGTCACCGCGGTCGACACGGCACGCTACGCCGAAGTGTTCGCCCGGTGCTATGTCGCGCTCGACGGCGAGCGGGCCGACATCGAGGCGCTCGAGGCCGCGCTGCTCGACCTGTCGAACCGACCCGAAGTCGACGGCTATTTCACCGAGACGTTTTGCGTTCGTTCTCGTTTCTTCCAGCCCGACAACGGCCGGCGGATCGACGCGATCCGCGACGCGATCGAGCGCGACTACCGGGAGAGCTGGATGTACCCGGTGCTCTTGACGAGCCTCATCGAAGCCGCCGATCGGGTCGACTCCACGACCGGAGTCCAGATGGCATACGTCAAGGCGTGGGCCGATCGCTCCTACCGGCCGATCGCGCTGCGCGTCCCCGAGCTCGTGCCCGGCCGCGGAGTCGCGGTGCGGGCCGACGCGGTTGAAGCGGTGCAGTCGCTCGGGCCCTTCGACCTCGCGTATCTCGATCCGCCTTACAACCAGCACCGCTACTTCACGAATTACCACGTCTGGGAGACGCTCGTCGCGTGGGACGCGCCCGAGCACTACGGAGTTGCGTGCAAACGCGTCGACGCGCGTGACGCGTCGACGAAGAGCGTGTTCAACGACCGCCGGGCGATGCCGGACGCGCTCTCGGGCATTATCCGAGACGTCGACGCCGAGCTCGTCGTCGTGTCGTACAACAATGAGTCGTGGGTGGAGATCGACGCGCTCGAGGCGGCCTGCCGGGCGCGCGGCGGCGTGGTCGCGACGCTCGCGTTCGAATCCCGGCGCTATGTCGGCGCCCAGATCGGCATCCACAATCCTGACGGCAAGAAGGTCGGGCAGGTGTCGCATCTGCGTAACGTCGAGTACGTGGTCTGTGCGGGAGAACGAACGCTTGTCGACCGCATCGCGGAGAGGGGAGACGACCTGTGGAAATTGCCGGCAACGTCGCGCTCGTAACGGGTGCCGCTTCCGGGCTGGGTGAAGCCACGGCCCGGCGCCTGCGCGCGGCGGGCGCGACCGTGATCGTCGCCGACATCGCGGAGGAGCGCGGTCGTGCGATCGCGTCGGAGCTCGGCGGTACGGACCGTTTCGTCCGCTGCGACGTCACCTCCGAGGGCGATGTGAGCACGGCGGTCGATACCGCCGCGGATGCCGGCCGGCTCGCGATCTGCGTGCACTGCGGTGGTGGCGGGATCGCGGCCCGCACGCTCGCGCGCGACGGAACTCCCCACGACCTCGACGCGTTCCGCCGGGTCGTCGAGCTGAACCTGGTCGGCTCGTTCAACATGCTCCGGCTGGCTGCGGCCGCGATGGCGAGGAACGACGCCGACGACGGCGGCGAGCGGGGCGTGTGCGTACTCACTGCGTCGATCGCCGGGTACGAAGGGCAGATCGGTCAGGTGGCCTACGGCTCGGCCAAGGCGGGCGTCATCGGGATGACGATCATCGCCGCGCGCGACCTCTCGTCGGTTGGGGTGCGGGTCTGCACGATCGCGCCGGGCACGATCGCGACGCCGCCGATGATGATGGCGCCGGAGGCGATGCGCGACGTCTTCGCCGCGAACGTTCCCTTCCCGAAGCGACTGGGCCAACCCGACGAGTATGCGGCCCTCGCGCAGCACATCGTCGAGAACGGCTACCTCAACGGTGAGGTCATCCGGCTCGACGGCGCGGTGCGGTTCCAGCCGAAGTAGGCCGGGCGCGCAGTCCCGCGGCGCGGATGCGGCGGACGAGCTCGTGGGTCGACACCACATGCGCACCGACGTCGACGGTGAGCTGCCACCAGCGCTCCGGCACGTCGTAGTGGTCGTTGTGGAAGCGCAGACGCCGCGGCAACGACAACGTGTCTGCGAACGCGTGCAGCTCGTCGAGCGACGCGTCGCTCACGAGATGCGCGAAGCGTGTGCCGTGCGCAGGCCAGCGCGGGCGGTCGACGAGAATCACGGCTTCATCCGAAGACGTCGCCCATTGCTTCGATCGACGGGACGAAGTATGCCGAACCGCTGACGGGTCGGGTGTAATCCGTCAGATGGTCGTGCAGCCCGTCGCCCGCCTGCCCGAACATCCGCCGGAGCATCTTCTCGAAGCGCGTGTGATCGGCGCTGAACGCGACGAAGTAGAGACCGAGCTCGGCGACTCGTCCGTAGGGAACGCTCCGCCGGTAGATCTCGAGCTCTTCACCGTCCTCCTCGATCACGACCCGGGCGATGTGTGCGGTCGCAGGCTTGGCCGTGCCGTCGAGCTCGACGCTGTCGAGCTTCGTCCGGCCGAAGACGCGTTGCTGGTCTTCGTCCGAGAGGGCGTGGAACCTCGCGAGGTCGTGGATCCAGCGTTGCGTGATCGCAAACGAACCGCCCGCACCCGGTAGTCCTTCCGGGACGACCGCGACCGCGTTGGCTTCCTCGACCGGAGGATTCTCCGTGCCGTCGATGAAACCCGTGAGATCGCGACCGTCGTGGTACACGAAGCCGGCAAGATCGGTCTGCAAGCTCGCGACCGGAGCGAGCAACGCGGCGACCGCGCGCGCGACGTCGAGCATCACGTCTTCCCCGGTTCCGTGTGTCCAGATCCAGATGTCGTGCTGCGTGCGCGCCAACCCGTCGAGCGCGGGGAGCTCGAAGTCGTCGATGCCCGCGGTGGTGGGTGGTAGACGGTTCCAGATCGATGGTCGGAATCCGACCACGATGTTGGCACCACCCGCCGTCACCGACGGTTGACGCAGACCTCGCATAGCGTCCAACAACTCGGCGGGTTCGACGCCGGCATTCGTGTCGAACTCGAGGTGTCGATGCGAACGGGTGCCCTGGGCGAAGATGCCCGGTTGCGCGGTCGGCATGGTTTCAGGCCTCTCGCAGGCCGATGCGCGCCGACTCGTTCATGATGTGCTCTACCCACCACGCCGGCGCCGAATTCATCAACGTGGCGAGGTCCCAGTAGTCCCACCACCGCACCAGCTTGCCGTCGCGCGCCTCGTGCATCGACACGAAGGGAAGTGATGCGCGTTCGCCCGTCGGCCATTCCCAGTGCTCTACGTGCTCGGTGACGACCATGTTGTCCTCGGCGATAAGGGCGAGCACATCGTGCGAGATCGACGAGAGCGGCTCGAGGCCCAAGCGGAGTCGTGCCGCGATCTGGGCGGGGCCGCGCGCGACGTCGTCGACGGGGGTCGGCACGGCGGTGTACACGCCGTCGTCGGCGAAGGCCGCGCCGACCGCGTCGAAGTCGCGGCGGTAGAGGTCGGCCCAGAGCTTCTCGACGAGTTCGCGATTGTTCACACCGAGCTCCTGAGCAGGGGCGGGCTCGGGCTGAACCGCACGGGCATGGATTCGAGGCCGCTGATGAAGTTCGCGCGCCGGCGCGGCAACTCCTCCGGTTCGACCGCAAGTTCCAGGTCGGGCAGTCGCAGCAGGAGCTGCTCGAACATCACCTTCAGCTCGAGCCGGGCCAGTGCCTGTCCGAGGCAGAAGTGGGCACCAAATCCGAACGCGAGATGCTCGTTGGGCTGCCGCTCGACGTCGAATCGGAAGGGCTCCTCGAATCTTGTCTCGTCACGATTGGCCGACTCGAACAACAGCATGCATTTCTGGCCGGCCGTCATCGGCTGACCCATGAACTCCGTATCGCGTGTGACCGTGCGGCACATGTTCTTGATCGGTGTGACCCAGCGCAGCATCTCCTCGACCGCGACCGCGATCTTCGACGGATGGTCGACGAGCAGCCGGCGTTGGTCGGCGTGCAGGAGGAGCTGCTCGACGCCGCCGCTGATGACGTGGCGCGTCGTCTCGTCGCCTCCTACGAGGATCAACAGAGATTCGTGCAGCACGTCGTCCGGGCTGAGTCGATCGCCGTCGACCTCCGCGTGCACGAGAACGCTCATGAGATCGTCGGTCGGCTGAACCTGGCGCTGCGCGACGGCATGTGTGCAGAACGCGGAGTAGCCGTCCATGGCCTGCATCGCCTTCAACCACTGCTCCTCGCTGGCGTTGCCACTCTGCGCGCTGACCATGTCGTCCGACCACCGGAGCAGATCGCTGCGATCCTCGGGCTCGACGCCGAGCATGTCGCCGATCAGGATCATCGGCAGCGGCGCCGCGACCTCGGTGACGAAGTCGCACTCGCCCCGTTCGCATACCTGGTCGATGATCGCGTCGCAGACATCGCGGATCTTCTGCTCGCTGTCGCGGACGCGCCGCGGCGTAAAGCCCTTGTTCACGATCTTGCGTCGCTTCCAGTGCTCCGGGTCGTCCATGTCGATCATCATCGGGATCGGCCCGTTGTCGGGGCGGATGCCGCCGGCGTTCGAGAAGGTGGCGGGGTCCTTCTCCATCGCGAGGAGTGCGGCGTACGACGCGATGCCCCACACCCCGTTGCGAGCGTCGAAGTACACCGGCGCGTTCTCGCGCATCCAGGTGTACTTCTCGTGCGGATCGTCGACGTAGAAGCTCCCGTCGAGGAGGTCGATGTCGTCACGTGTCGAGTCGGTGGCATGTTTATGGGTCGACTCCACGCTCCACTCCCTTCGGTCGCTGCGCTGTCGTCTCCGTGTATTCACTTTGGCGGCATGCGGATGCCGGCGTCCATACGGATCACCTCGCCGTTCAGGTAGCCGTTGCGAACGATCTCCATCGCGAGCGAGGCGAAGTCGTCGGGCACGCCCAGACGCTTCGGGAACAGCACCGATTGCGCGAGCGCGTCGCGCGCGTCATCCGGTAGGCCGCCGAGCAGAGGGGTGTCGATGAGCCCGGGTGCGATCGTGCAGACGCGGATGCCGACCGCGGCGAGATCGCGGGCCGCAGTCAGCGTGAGCGAGACGACGCCGCCCTTCGACGCCGAGTACGCAGCCTGGCCGATCTGACCTTCGTATGCGGCGATCGACGCCGTGTTCACGATGACGCCCCGTTCGCCCTGCTCGTTCGGGTCGTTCGCCGACATTCCGGACGCGACCAGCCGGAGGACGTTGAAGGTACCGACGAGGTTGATCTCGAGGACCTTGCGGAACGTGTCGAGGGAATGCGGGTCGCCCGCCCGGTTCAAGGTCCGTTCGGCCCAGCCGATCCCGGCGCAGTGGATGCACGTGCGGAGCGGAGCCAGCGCGGTCGCGGCGGCCACGCCGGCCGAGACGTCGTCCTCGTTCACCACGTCCGCGACGGCGAACCTCCCGTCGATCTCGCCCGCGACCTGTTCGCCCTTGGCCTGGTCACGGTCGAGGATCACGACCGTCGCACCCGCGCCGGCCAGGACGCGGGCCGTCGCCTCGCCCAGGCCCGAGGCGCCGCCGGTCACGAGTGCCGTCGACCCGGCGAGCGGGCTCGGGGAAGTCTGCATAGCGCCTGACCCTATGACAGTGGGGAATCTGTGGCCCGGCGCGCGGGTTCGAACCCTTGTGCTATCCGCCGAACCCTCGTGCGTCGAGGTGCGCGCGGTCATCGATTGGTACGTCGATTGCGAGTGCGACGCCACCACGATGCTCGTAATCGCCGCCCATCTCGACGATTGTTGCGGATGCTGTGACGAGCTGTCGAAGCTCCGCTGGTTGAAGTCGGCGGTGCGGCGGTGCGGCGCGCCAGAATCGCGGTCGTGGCCCTGATCTCGTACCCGCAACGGCTCGCCGACCACGTCGCGTCCGATCCGGATCACCCCGCGCTCAGCTACGAGCAGCGCACCGTGACGCGTGCCGAGCTCGAGGCGCTCGCGAACCGCACGGCCCGGGCGCTCGCGTCGAAAGGCGTGGGTCAGGACGATCTCGTGACGATCGCGCTCCCGAACGGTGTCGCGTTCGTCGCAACGACGATCGCGTGCTGGAAGCTGGGCGCGATCCCGCAACCGGTCTCGGCTCGCCTTCCCGCGCGCGAGCTCGACGCGATCATCGAGCTCGCGGCGCCCCGCGTCGTCGTGGAAGCGGAGCTCGATGTCGACGGGTTCGACGACGGGCCGTTGCCCGACGCGGTATCGAACCCCTACAAGGCCATGACGTCGGGCGGCTCGACCGGGCGGCCCAAGCTGATCCTTGCGAACCAGGCGAGCCTGATCGATCCCGACGCGGCGCCGCTCCTCGGAATGAAGTTGAACGGAACGCACGTGATGCCGGGGCCGCTGTACCACAACGGTCCGTTCATCTGGACGATGACCGCGCTGCTCGCGGGCAATCATGTGGCGCTCGGAGGCAAGTTCGACGCGGAGAGAACACTCCAGCTCGTCAACGAGTACCGCCCGGATTCGATGTACGTGGTGCCGACGATGATGGCGCGCATCTCGAAGCTCCCGCGCGATGTGCGCGATCGCTATGACGTGTCGTCGTTGCAGACTGTGTGGCACCTCGCGGCGCCGTGTCCGCCGTGGCTCAAGGAGGAGTGGATCACCTGGCTGGGTGCCGAGACGATCTGGGAGCTCTATGGCGGTACCGAGGCACAGGCCGCGACCATCATCAACGGGGTCGAGTGGCTGGAGCACCGGGGTTCGGTCGGACGCGTGAACGTCGACCAGTTCCAGGTGGTGCGCCCGGACGGCTCGGTTGCCGAACCGGGCGAGATCGGCGAGGTCTTCATGCGGCCGTCGGACGACGAGAACGTGCGCAC
>JAUZEM010000133.1 GCA_030839005.1 Actinomycetota bacterium
CCGCGGTCGCGTTGGTCTTGGTGGTCGGCATCCCGGGCAATGTCGCTCGGTTCCGCGAGGGCGCCAACGGACTTGTCGCCCAGACGCAGTTCGATCGGTGGTTCATCCCATCGGTGCCGCGGAACCCAATTGTCAAGCAACTGCCCCGGTCGCTCGAGCCGAATTCTTTGGACCCGGACCTCACAGTCGGATGGCTCGTCGACAGCGTCCCCTCCGGTCGGATACCAGCGCCTCGACCGCTGACCCCTACGGAACTCGCGAACCAAACCCTTATCCTCGCACTACGCCCCTCGGCGACCGCACAGCCTGCCCCTTGCAGGCTCCTGCGCGCTCCGGCCATCCGTGTTCTGCACAAAGGCGACTCGTTGCGTGTCAGCATCGGCCGCGCCGACGTCATCTACTTGGCGCAGGACGGCGGCCACTCGCTCCCCACGCCCTTGCGCACCTCCCCCGTAGTCGCGCTGGCGGGGCCGCTGCGGCTTCGACTCGTCCCGATTCCGGGCGGCTCAAATACTCCGACCGTCGTGTGCGGTTGACCCCGCCGACCAGAGGCTCGGCACACGCCGTACCGCGACCTGACGGCAAGAGGTTCTGACCCGGAGCGGTGGAAGGTCCTCTCGTTATCGCGTGGAAGCTCCAAATCCGCCTCCGCACGCGCCGGCAACTGTGCGGACCGCGAGGAACTGCGAAAACGCCACCACCAACCACACCACCACAAACGTGTCGCGGCTGCACGGGTGTTCGACGCCCGCCGCCAGCGCGCGGGGGTGCTCAGGCCCGCACGAGGAGAAGCACGAGCGCGTAGTGGCACGCGCCGGCACCGACGACGAAGGCGTGCCAAACCTCGTGGTAGCCAAACGTCGCGGGCCACGGGTTCGGGCGCTTGCACGCCAGCACGACCGCACCACCGGTATAGAGGACGCCACCGGCGATCAGCAGCACGAGCTCCGGCCGGCTGAGCGAGGTTGCGAGTTGTGGCGCGGCGACAACTGCGAGCCAGCCCAGCCCGAGATACATGGCGAGCCCGAGGCCGCGCCAACGCTCGAGTCGCGCGATCGTCACGACAATACCTACGACCGCCCCGACCCACGCGAGCACCAGGAGGGTGACACCAATGGCCGGTCGCAATGCCAGCAGTGTGATCGGCGTGTACGACGCGGCGATGAGTACGAAGATCATCGAGTGATCGAGATACTTCATGACTCGTTCCGTGCGGGCTGACCAGCGCCTGCGGTGGTAGACCGCGCTCACGCCGTAGAGACCCGTCAGGCCGGCCGCGAAGATAGCGGCGCTCACTTCGGCAGCGGCACCCCGGGCGAGCGCGATCAGTGCGATGCCGGCAGGAATCGAGACGAAGAACGCGACCTCGTGGAACCAGCCCCGAAGCCGCGGTTTCGAAAGCAGCCCAACGTTCACCGGGCCGACGATAGACCGCCGGGAACGGCCCGCCGGCCGAAGCGCTCACGCGCATCGCTCGAGCCGTCGAGAATCAGCCCGTTGGCGAGTGCAGCGGTGTGGTGTTGTCCGGGAGCAGCAGATCGAATCCGTCCGGAATGTTGAGCTGATCGAGACCCGTGCCGGACTGGTCGGTCCGGCCGTACTGCCACACGATCGCGTTCGTAGCTGGGTCGATCAGGATGACGCGATGCCGGTAATCGTCGTTCACACTGATCAGGCCGTTCGGGAGCCGCTCGGCCAGACTCGGGTGGTCCAGCATGCCGTCACCACTCGATGGCCGGTACGTCCACAAGATCTTGCCCTCACGGTTGAACTCCAGGATGCCGCCCGGCCGCGTGTAATCCGCGAGGAGATACAGATCGGGACCGAGCTGTTGGGGATCCGACGGATAGGCGATCGGAAGGTGCACGGTCCAGACAACCTGACCAGCCCCCGTGTACTCGGAGATCCAAGAGCCATTGATTTCCGAGACAAGGAAATCGCCGTTCGCCAACGGAGTGTCGCCGTTCGGATATCCGACCGCGGTGGGCGGATTGTGAGTGCAATTGCCGGACGTGCCGATTTGCGCGACAGGCCGGCCTTTCGGACCAATGAACAGGATTCGGCAGTTCTTCGCGTCGGCGACGGTGATCCGACCGTCGCGGAGCAGGAACGCGTCGTCGGGCTGGTTGAGCAGTCCTACCGCGGAACCCGCGACCTTCGGTTGCCCGTAGCTCCACAACAACGCGCCCGAAGGATACGCGATGCGCACGATGGTGTGGTTCTCTTCCTCGTTCGACACGATCGAGCGTCCGTGGTCGACGAAGAATGCGTCGTCGGGGTAGTAGAAGCCGCCCGGCGTTCCCGGCCGACCCGGAGCCGGATATATCCAAGACCGATGCTTGTTCGCGTCGATGAGGATGAGCCGATTGTTGCCCCGGTCGGCGATGAGCATCTTCCCTGCGAACGGTCGCTGCGCCGCCGCGGCGACGACGGCCGCCGGCGCGGTCGTCTCAGAGACAATCACAACGCCCGCTACTGGTGCCGCCTCTTCTCCACCGATGAGATACGCACGGCTCCCGATCACAGCGGCCGCCGCGTCGGCCAGGGGCGCGGGGAGCGAACCCGCGTCGGAGAACGAGGCGCGCTTCGAATCGAAACGAAGGATGTCCGAGGAAAGTCCCCTCGGTGTCCGCCCGCCGGCGACGAAAAGCACTCCGCCGATCGAGAACGCGGCAGCCTCCGAGCGCGGCTCGGGAAGGTGGCCGACGAGACGGGCGCTACCGGAACGAACATCGATCGCTTGCACTGCGGCCATTGGCGCCCCCGCCGACTCGCCGCCGAAGACATAGATCACGGTGCCCGCCGCAGCCACTGCGGGATAGCGAACGCCGAGTGGCAATCGTGCAGCCACGCGAAACGTGACGCCATCGGTGGTCGCGAGAACATCCCGTGTCGGCGCGGTCCCGTCGTAGCCGCCGACTAGGAAGTTGGTCGTTCCGACCTTGATCGAGGCGAGATCGGCACGAGGTTGAGGGAGGTGCGCGGCCGTCGTCGCCGCGCCCGAAATTGGCAACGTTTGCACGATGTCGCTGACCGTCTGCGCACCGCCCCCTAGGACGAACGGCCGTCCGCCGATCAACGCGCCCGCCGCGTCATGCGTCGGCAACGCGAGCGTGCCCGCCTGCGTCAGCAGGCCGGTGCTCGGATCGAGCCGGAACACGTCGCTCGAAGAGGCCTGATTCGCGTCCAGGCCTCCCGCGATCAAAACGCCGGAGCCGTCAGCGATCGCTACGGCGCGTGAGACCGAGGCCGGAAGGAGCCAAGGAGCGTCGACTGCCTCGAGGCGAGGAGCATCATGCGCGGAGGCCGAGCGCGACGCCGACACCGATTTCTTGCCCGTCCCGCGATTCGACGATCCGGTCGAGCTCGAAACGAACGCCGCGATCAGCAATGCTGCAACCACCAACGTCGCGAACGCTCGTCGTCGCCGTACCCGAGCCGACACCCGCCGGCGTCGCACCGGCGACCGAAGCTGCGGATCCACCGCGCGACGATAGG
>JAUZEM010000156.1 GCA_030839005.1 Actinomycetota bacterium
ATCGAATCCGATGAAGTCGATCGGAACCGTCGTCGTGCCCTGATGCAAGAGCTGGAAGTAGGCGTGCTGGCCGTTCGTTCCGACGGTGCCCCACACGATCTCGCCCGTGGGCGCGTCGACGCGCGAACCGTCGGTGCGCACCGACTTGCCGTTGCTCTCCATCTCGAGTTGCTGCAGGTACGCCGGCAGCTTCACCAATGCTTGCGCGTACGGAACGACTGCGTGCGTCTGCGCGTCGAGAAAGTCGCGGTACCAAACGGCGAGCAACCCCAAGAGCACCGGCAGGTTCGCGTCGAACGGCGCAGTGCGGAAGTGCTCGTCCATCGCGTGCGCGCCGGCGAGCAGCTCCCGGAAGTTGTCCGGGCCGATCGCGAGCATCAACGACAAGCCGATTGCGGACCACATCGAATAGCGACCGCCCACCCAGTCCCAGAACTCGAACATGTCGGCAGGGTCGATGCCGAACTCGGCTACTTTCGGCGCGTTCGTGGACACTGCGACGAAATGCCGCGCCACCGCGGCAACGTCGCCGCCCAAGGCGGTGACCAACCACGCACGTGCGGCCCGCGCGTTGGTGAGCGTCTCGAGCGTCGTGAACGTCTTGGACGAGACGATGAACAACGTCTCGGCCGCGTCCAACCCGTAGAGCGCCTCGACGAGATCCGCGCCGTCGACATTCGACACGAACCGGAACTGCATGTCTCGCCGGCTGTAGGCGCGCAGCGCGTCGTAGGCCATCGCCGGCCCGAGGTCACTGCCACCGATGCCGATATTCACGACGTTGCGAATCACACGGCCGGTGTGACCGGTCCGGCTTCCGTCGCGGATCGACGCGGCGAATCCCGACATTTGCTTCAGAACACGCTGCACCTCGGCCACGACATCCACACCGTCGACGACGAGACGCGCGTCGGCGGGCATTCGCAGTGCGACATGCAACACGGCGCGGTCCTCGGTGACGTTGACGCGCTCACCTCGGAACATCGCGTCGATGCGCTCCCGAAGTCCCCGCGCCCCGGCAAGTTCGCGCAACAGGCGCAGCGTCTCGGAGCTCACGCGGTGTTTGGCGTAGTCGAGATACCAACCCGCGGCCTCGACGTGCATTCGATCCCGGTCGCGCTCCTCCGCGAACAACTCGCGAACCGTACGCTCGCGCGTCGCCATGGCATGCCGAGAGAGCGTGTCCCAGACGGCGTCAGGCACCGAGCGCACCCGAGAAGAGACTCGGCTGTCGCTCGAAGCGCGGGATCCCACCCCACAGGCAATACTCCATGAAGATCCACGAGCGCCGGTGGATCGCCGACGGTCCGTATCCTGCGAGCGCGCACTTGTGCAGGGGTGCGGGATAGCCGCGGTTCGACTCGAACCCGTAGGCCGGATAGTGCTCGGACTCGTCGGCCATGATCGCATCGCGCGTCGTCTTCGCGACCACCGACGCGGCCGCGACCGACAGCACCGTCTGGTCGCCCTTCACGATCGTGCGGACGACGCGCGGCAGGCCGAGGTAGTCGTGCTTGCCGTCGAGCACGATCCGGTCGGGCTCGAACCCCTGTGCGGCGAGCTGCGCGAGCGCACGGTTCGCGGCGCGCCGTTGCGCCTCCGTCATGCCGACGAGATCGCACTCTTCGTGGGAGGCGTGTCCTACCCCGATGCCACGTGCCCAAACGCGCACGCGCGCCGCCGCGATCTCGCGCTCGCCGGATGTCAACAGCTTCGAATCGCGCACGCCGGCCAGGTGTTTGTCGCCGGGCACGACCGCGGCGACCGTCACCGGACCGGCCCACGACCCCCGCCCGACTTCGTCGATTCCGACCACGACGCGGTCTCCCGCAGCCCAGCATTTCCGCTCGACCCGAAGCGTCGGATACGGCGCGATCACAGCGGGTGACGCTACTCGCCCCACGTCGCGCGGTTCGCGTTTCGCCACGTCAGGACGTCTGGACACGCGCCGTAGAATGATTTGGTGAGACCCGGCACCCGCGTCGAGGTCCGGAACCGCTTCGAATCGAAGTGGACACGCGGATTCGAGGTCGCCGAGCAGGCCGCCAACGACGGCCGCGGCGAGCCGATGTACAACGTGCGCCGCCGCTCGGACGGTTCGGTCCTCCCGGTCACCTTTTCCGAAACCGATCTGCGCGAGGAGAACCGCCGCAGCACCTGGTGGATCTAGCGAGCAGCTAGCCGTCCGCCTTCAAGCGGGCGATCAACTGGTCGACCGGAATCGCCGGCAGGGTGGTCGTACGCATCGTGCCGCGAGACGCGAGCATGATCGCGGCCTTCGCCATCGTCTCCTCGTCCGGCGCCTCGAGGATGTTCAAGAAGTCGTACTGACCCATCAGCGCGTACTGCGCGTGCACCTTCAGACCGAGCGCTTCTACCTCGGCGGCGACCTCACGGATGCGATCCGGCTTCTCGCGCAGGGTCTCCCAGCCGCCCGGACCGAGGGTCGAGAGCATCGCGTACATGGGCACGGAATCGGAGGTTAATCCGGTACCGAGACCGGCGGCACAATGATGCAGCTCCGACGCCGGATCCGCGCGATCGTGTCGACCGAGATGCCCACGCGCGAGCGTTCAGTGATCCGGGTGACGCTGGCCGTGATCGCCGTCGGCGCGGTCGCAGGCGGCGCACGGGCCGCGCAGGCCGACCTCACGGAGGCCGCGCTCCTCCTGCTCGTCACGGTTCTC
>JAUZEM010000169.1 GCA_030839005.1 Actinomycetota bacterium
GTTGTGCCGACACGATGGAAATAAAGTTGTTGTTGCACTCTCCGCCCGGTCCCCGCGGTCACATACAGCAGGTTGGTGGACGGAGGGTCATGCCGGATGAGCAACAGCTCTCGGATGTGTTGAGTGAGTTCGCGCGTACCTTGGTGACGGATTTCCCGATCCAGGCGATCCTTGATCACTTGGTAGAGCGCATCGTCGATGTCCTGCCCATTTCGGCCGCGGGAGTGACCGTCATCGCGCCAGGCACGAGTCCGCGCTATGTCGCCGCGTCGAGCGAGGCGGCACTGCGGTTCGAACGGCTGCAGACCGAACTCGGCGAAGGACCCTGTCTGGAGGCGTACCACACAGGGCTAGCCGTCGCGGTCGCCGACCTCAGCAGTGAGGGACGGTTCCCCAACTTCGCGGCACGTGCGGTTGAGGCGGGACTCGTGGCGGTGTTCACGTTCCCAATGCACGATGGCGACAAACGAATGGGCGCGCTCGACCTCTACCGGACGACTCCCGGCCTGTTGAACGAAGCGACGATGAAAGCTGCTCAGACGCTGGCCGACGTCGCCGCGGCATACTTGCTCAACGCGCAGGCGCGCGCCGAGATGCGAGACTCCGCCGACCGATCCCGTGAGACGGCACTGCACGACTCTCTCACCGGTCTGCCCAACCGGGTCCTGTTCCTCGAACGGCTCGACCATGCCGTACGCCGAGGTCGCCGGTCGGGCTCGATGGCCGCGGTTCTCTTCGTCGATCTCGACCGGTTCAAGGCCGTCAACGACCAGCACGGGCACGCCACCGGTGACGAATTGCTGGTGGCCGTTGCCGAGAGACTGACCGCGGTGCTCCGTCCAGGCGACACGCTCGCGCGCCTCTCGGGCGACGAGTTCGTCGTCCTGTGCGAGGACCTCGACGCGGAGGCACGTGTCGCCCAGATCGCCGCCCGGATCGGCGACGCGGTCGCGGCGCCATTTGACCTGTCCACACACGAGGTCGAGATCACAGCGAGCGTGGGTATCGCGTTTTCGGGTCGGGGTGACCAACTCTCCGAACGACTCCTCGAAGACGCGGATACGGCGATGTACCAGGCGAAACGCAAAGGCGGTGCCCGCCAACAAATTGTCGACCTTCGCGAGAGGGACCGCGGAGTTCAGCTCGCCCGCCTCGAGCGCGACCTGCACGGAGCACCCGAGCGCGGCGAGTTACGCGCGGAATACCAGCCGATCGTAGATACGCGCGACGGACGGATCGCCGGCGTCGAAGCCCTCCTGCGTTGGGACCATCCATCGCGGGGATTGGTCGCGCCGAACGTGCTGGTACCGCTCGCGGAACAGTCCGGTCTCATCACCGAGATAGGACGCTGGGTGCTCGAACAGGCTTGCCCAGACCGACATCGTTGGATCAACGGCGGCACCAACGAACTCAGCATGTCGGTCAACGTGTCGGCCCACCAACTCATGTCGCCCGATTACGCGGCGGGCGTCGCCGCGGTGCTCGCCCGCACCGACACTGATCCCAAGCTGGTGACACTCGAGATGACTGAGAGTGTCTTCGTCCAAGACGGTGAACGGGCTCTCGTCGTGCTCAGTGAGCTCAAGCACCTCGGCGTCTCGCTCGCCCTGGACGACTTCGGCACCGGCTACTCGTCCCTGAACTACCTCAAACACTTTCCGATCGACATCGTGAAGATCGACCGAGGCTTCGTCGCCGACATGGAGTGCGACGGCGCGAGCCAAGCCATCGTGTTCGCAGTTATTGAGCTGGCACACACGCTCGGCATGACCGTTGTCGCCGAAGGCGTAGAAACCATCGCGCAACACACGCAACTCTCGTCTCTCGACTGTGACTCCTGCCAGGGCTACTACTTCGCGCGCCCCATGTCCGCCGCCGCCATCGACCAATTGATGCGACCCCGCATCGTCGGCGGAACCGTGCACCTGCCGGCACTCGCCACCGCCTCCTAAACCCAGGGCCGACGGGCGATGGGCGATCACGGTCACCACGCGGACGAGAACGCTCCCTTGGGTGATTCAATCCGTCGTCGCGCTCAGGCAACCTTCTGCGAGGATCCGCAACATCCGTGCAACCTCGCTGTTCGCTGACGATCGATGACCTGCGTCGCGCGCGGTGCACGGTGCATCGGTCTACACCTGGGTAAGGCTTGGTTCGTCCTGGATCTGCGCAGGGCCGAAGCCGTCGCGTGGCATTTCTTCCCACGTCGGACCCCCAAATGTTGCCGCGAAGATCCCGCGCAGCCGCCACCACGCGTGCAGTTGCCGATACCCAACGTTCTCCATGACTGACGCTCCGGCACCCGCCCAGAGATCATGCCAGCGCGAGTAGCGATGGAATGAGAACTCCTCGAGTGCAAACGTGGCAAACGAGAGCAGAACTCCGTATCCGACCGAGGCGAGGAAGAACAAGATCGCGAACTTCAAGTTGAGAATTCCCAGGGCAAGGCTGAGAGCAACGGCGAAGACACCGAGCAGCTCAACGACCGCGCCTAGCAATTCAAATACGAGGTAGTAGGGGAGCACGACAAGGCCGATGATTCCGTATCGTGGATTGCCGATCATCGCCTTGTGTTTCCAGAGCACTTCGGCCAGGCCACGTGACCATCGCCGTCGTTGACTGCTGAGCACGCGCAGCGACGGGGGGACCTCCGTCCAACAAACTGGTTCGGAGAGGAAGACGAGTCGGTAGTCGCGGCGCTGATCCCGCAGATGCTTGTGGAGGCGCGTGACCAACTCGGCATCCTCGCCGACGCAGTCGAGGTCGAGTCCTCCGACTTCAACCAGTATGTCTCGTCGGAACATGCCGAACGCACCCGAGATGATGAGTAGGCCGCCGACTCGTGCCCACGCGGTCCGACCTATCAGGAAGGAACGGAGGTACTCGACGATCTGCACCCGGGCTACCCAGCCGCGCGGCATCTTTGGAGTCACAACGCGACCCCGCGAGACCTCCGATCCGTTCGCGGCACGAATGGTGCCGCCGGTACCTACCGTGCGTTCAGGGTCATCGACGAACGGCTTGGCGACGCGCAGCAAGGCGTTCTCGTCGAGCAGCGAGTCTGCGTCGATCATGCAAATCAGCGGGTAGCGAGCGACGTTGATTCCCGCGTTCAAAGGGTCCGACCGCCGGCCTGCGTTGTCCTTGCGCGCCACGACCAAGTGCTCTCCGTGTCTGGGAGCGAAGATCGAGTGAATCTTGCCGGCCGTTGGCACATCGTGCGGAACAACACGTTCGATCTCGACGAGGTCGAACGCCTCTTCAAGACGCGCAAAGGTGGCGTCGGTCGACCCGTCATCGATGACGACGACCTCGAACTCCGGATATCGGAGCGTTAGGAGCCCCCGTACGCTCTCGACAATCATGGTTTCCTCGTTGTGCGCAGGCACGAGGACGCTCACTCCTGGCGTTAGGGGATTGGCGAAGATGTCGCTGTATCCCGCGATGTCGAGCCGTCGGATCGTGCGCGTGACGGAGACCGTCGCAAGCGCAAGCAGCACGAGATAGCCCGAATTCAGCGCTAAGAAATAGCCGAGAACGAAGTGATCGAATCCCCGGAGTAGCGAAGTAAGCCAGTTCATGCCGCGCTCCGTCGACTGAGCGCGGTCGCGGCCGAGCTGATGGCCTCGCGGGCATGGTCGGCTCCTACGCCTGTCCCGCCTGCGAGTCCTTCCAAGCACGCGAGCCCTTCCGGACCGAGGCGCGAAAGCGCGAGCGTCGCCTGGCGCGCGACCGTGTGTGTCGCAGTGCGTGCGGCGGCTTCGAGCACTGGAATGGCTTGCGCGCCGCCAATCTCGCCGAGCGCTCGAGCTGAAGCGGATGCAAGATCGCTGGTGGCCTGCGACTCCAGGAAGGCGATGAGGGGCCCGATCGCCAGGGGTGCGCCGATACGACCCAGAGCAAACGCAGCGGCTTCGCGGACCTGTGGATCGGGATCGGACTCGAGCACATCGACGAGACCAGTTGCAGATTCCGCAGCGCCGAGCACTCCCAAGGCCCTTGCCGCGACGATACGAGCGTTGCGCGAGCCGGCAACGAGACCGATCGTGCGGAGAGGCTCTTCGGCGACGGGTCCGACGTGGAGCAACGCCATCGTGATAAGCCCGGCCGGCACAGCGTTTGCTCCATCGAGTGCTTCGAGCAGCGGTTGCACCGCCTCTGCCATTCCGAGGCGACCAAGTGCACGCACGGCGGCGTCGCGCACGTCGCTGTGACCATCGGCAAGAAGTCTGTGCAGGTCATCAAAGCTGCTCGACTTCGCCGCCGTCCCGAGCATTTCGGCCGCTCGGGCGCGGTGAAGTGGGTTTCGACCACGAGTCGCTTGGCGCGCGGCATCAAGTACACCGCGAACGTCTAGGAGATCGATGATCGTCTCGCGATCCTCGCCGCGGAGCTTGGTAA
>JAUZEM010000079.1 GCA_030839005.1 Actinomycetota bacterium
AGGAGGTCGACGAGCGTTACCTCGGAGACGAGTGGAGCGCGCCGATGTTCGGCGATCTTCCGGACGGATACCGCAGCGTCGCGAACATGCTCGAGGGTGGGCTGTTCCTGATGTTCGAATGCGATCCCGAGCGGCCGTTCTTTCGTCCGATCGTGTCGCGCACCCGCAAGATGCTCGGCGACAACGCCGACGCGATCTATTACACCGCGCCGATTCGCTCCGACCGGTCGTATCGCGTGACGGGGAACATCGCGGGCGCGGTGTACTTGTCGTTCACCGTCGAACGGAACACGTCGGAAGGCGGGTACAGCACCGAGACCGCGGGCGTGATCAACGACGATCAGTTCGACATCGCGGCCGACGGCAGATTCGAGCTGTTCTTCGGAGGCGCGCGGCGCGAGCGGAACTGGCTCGGGCTCGTCGACGGTGCTTCGGAGATCATCGTGCGGTGCTACTTCGAGGAGCCGATTCCGACCGCGGCCGACCCGAACCGGCGGGTCCCGCTCACCATCGAGCCGGTCGAGCCGGTCGGACCGCCCGCGCCGTGGGACGACGCGTCGGTCGCGGCCGGTTGGCGCCGCGTCGCGGCGTTCCTGCGCGGGCGCACGCTCGATCAGCCCAAGCCGGGCGAGCGCGTACAGCCGTCGTGGGTGTCGTCGACGCCGAACGTGTTCCCGCCGCCCGAGCTGCCCGGCACGTTCGCGTTCGCGGCGGCCGACGCTGCGTACTCGATGGCGCCGTACCTGCTCGGACCCGACGAGGCGCTCGTCATGACGGGCCGCTGGCCGAAGTGCCGCTTCGCGAACGTCTCGCTCTGGAACCGCTACCTGCAGACGTACGACTACGCGCACCGGACCGCGAGCCTCAACCGCGCGAGCACCACGCTCGAGGCCGACGGCAGCTTCCGGATGGTCATCGCGCACGACGACCCGGGGGTCGCGAACTGGATCGACACCGAGGGCCGCGGTTTCGGGATGGTGTTCTGGCGGTTCTTCCTGCCCGAGGGCGAGGTCGAGACGCCGGCGGCCGAGGTCGTGAAACGGGCGGACGTTCGATGACCGCGGAGGGTCTCGACGCCGAGCGCGCCGTCGAGCAGGCGGCCGAGCAGACAGGACTCGACGATCTCGGCGACGACTCCTGGAAGGAAGGTCTGTCGCGCCTCGTCGACGCGCTGTGCAACGAAGCCGCGCTGAACGAGTTGGGTGCCGCGCTCGTCGGGGGCGAGCTCGCCGGCTACCTCGGCGATCGCATGCGCATCATCGAGCACCGGAAAGAGCATCCGGAGCTCGTTGGCGTCGACGTCGTGCCCCCGATCGTGATCGTCGGCCAGGGCCGTACCGGCACCACGATCCTGCACGAGCTCCTGGCGCAGGACCCCGCGACGCGCGTCGCGATGACGTGGGAGATCGATCGTCCGATGCCGCCGCCCGAGACGGCGACCTACGACACCGATCCGCGCATCGCGGAGGTCGACGAGACCCTCGCGGGTGTCGACCTCGTGCTGCCCGGCTTCAAGTCGATGCACCCGATGGCAGCGCAGTTGCCGCAGGAATGCGTGCGGATCACCGCCGCCGACTTCCGCAGCATGATCTTCCCGACGCAGTACCGCGTGCCGTCGTACTCCCGATGGTTGCTGCACGAGGCCGACATGGCTCCTGCGTACCGCTGGCACCGCATGTTCCTGGAGCACCTGCAGTCGCGGTGCCCGGCGCGACGTTGGGTGCTCAAGTCGCCGGGACACCTCTGGGCGCTCGACGCGTTGCTCGGCGAGTACCCGAACGCCCTCTTGGTGCAGACGCACCGCGATCCACTGCGGATCATCGCGTCGCTGTCGTCGCTGGTCGCGCGGCTGCGGTCGTTGGCGAGCGACGACACGTCGATCCCCGACGCGGCGGCTGACTTCGCCGACAACATTCTCGACGGGCTCGACCGCTCCGTGAACGCGCGGGAGAACGGCACGGTGAACGCGGATCGCGTGGTCGACGTGCAGTTTCGCAACTTCATGGCCGATCCGTTCACGACGATCCGCACCATTTACGAGCGGCTCGGACTCGAGCTCGAATCGGCCGCGGAACAGCGGATGCGCGCGTTCCTCGCCGCCAACCCGCAGGACAAGCACGGGAAGCACACGTACACATTCCGCGAGACCGGTCTCGACGAGAGTGCGCTCCGGGAACGGGCGCGCCGCTACCAGGAGTACTTCGACGTGCCGAGCGAGCAACTCGGTTGACGCCCGCGTCCGTCCCGTACCCTGAACGCCGACGGGCCGCTGGCGCAACTGGCAGCGCGACGGACTTTTAATCCGCAGGTTCCGGGTTCGAGTCCCGGGCGGCCCACGACGAACGCGCGTCTGACCTGGTCCGATCCCGCGGCGACAAAAAATTGTTTCCGGCTCGTCCGGTTTGGGAAAGCGGTTGGAAACATTTGGAAACACCAGCACCGGCGCACGTCGGTGCTTTCGTCATCAGGGGGAGTTGGGGCATGTCTCGACGTAAATTCCGAATTGGCTTGGTCGCGGCCGCGTTGGCCCTGGCCTCTTTGATCGTCGCCAGTCCGGCCGGCGCGGCGGTGGTGGACTCGTGTGCCACCGCCGGATCCGGCGGCATCTCGATGTACCCGAACACGCCGGGCGGTCAGAGCAACTTGAAGGTCTCGTGCACGTTGACGACCGCGACCGGTTTCTCGAGCCATTTCTACAAGACTGAGGACTTCCCGCAGGCCGTGTGGCACTTCGGCGGCGGTCGCCAAGTGACCGGCAACACGACGAGCGGAAGCCCGAACATCGTGTTGACGGTAGGCCACCTCGCCTCCACCGACGTCAATCACCCGATCAGCGGTTTTGGGTCGTCGGCATCGCTCAACGTCTGTGTTCCTGCTCCGCCGTGCACTGCCGCGACGAACCTCGCCGGGTCCGGTCTCCCGGCCGGCGTGTTCATCAAGACGTTCACCGACGCGACCCACGCGGTGCTCAGTGCGAACGCGACCGGGACCTTCACGGGCCGGAAGTGGACGCTCGAGAACACCACCTCGCGCACGGTGACCGACGGTAAGACGACGTCGGGTTCCGGCACGGTGACGTCGGCGAGTGCCAACTTCCAACTGGCAGACGTCGGTCGCACGATCACCGGCACGAACATGGCGCACGGCGCCAAGATCACCGCGCGGGCCAGCGCCACGTCGATCACGGTGGCGCCGGTCGCCACAGCCACCACCACAACCGGCACCTTTACGCAGCTGAGCATCGGTCCGGCGACCAACCAGACCACCGCACGCACGGTGCACGACGGTAATACGACGGCCACCCAGACGACCCTGACATCGGCGAGCGCGAGCTTCCAGTCGTGGGACAAGGACCTGCCGATCACGGGTGCGGGCATCCCGGCCGGTGACTACATCAAGACCGTGACGAACGCCACGACCGTCGTGCTCAACGTGGCCGCGACGGCTACGTCGACGACGGCGGCGCTCGTCATCGGTCAGCCGAGCGCGACTGCACCGACCAATGGCGACACGGCGTTGAACCTCGGTGCCGAGCTCGACCTGAACCCGACGCTGGTGGCCGGTTCCGACGATTGCGGGCTGAACACGCCGGAGGGCTTCGACATCACGGGAGGCTGGCTGAATCCCGGCTCGTTCGTTACGGGCTTGGCGGACAGCAGCACCGACGTCTCGCTCAACAAGCCGGTGATCGGCGAGTTGGCGGTCCCGACGGCGGTCGTAACGTTCAACGGCTACATCGAGCAGGTCCCGGCGTCGACCGCGGGTGAGTCGCAGACAGCGGCCCACTACGACATCGTCTTCCCGTTCTTGCCGACCGCCCTTGCGCTCTGCAACCCGGGTACGGCAGGTCTCGCGGCGACGTTCAACAACCTCGCCGTCGCCCATTCCCAGACGGCGAACCTGCCGACCAACGTCGGTCCTCCCTCGTCCGCGCAGCTACGGGCACTGAAGGACATCACGACGGCATCGGTGAGCAGCACCGCGTTCCTGCACATCCGTGCGGGCAACACCTCGACGACGGACACCTTCTCCTTCAGCAAGGCCTGTGCGGAGACGTATCCCGGCGTCTCCGACTTCGGATGCGGTGACAGCTAGGACTCGACAATCTGCCACAGCGCCCGTTCGCTGAGCAGGAACATACGGTAGGAGGGGATGGGCTTGACCCATCCCCTCCTACGCGTCCAAGAGCCCATCCTTAAAGCGGCTCGCGCGGCCCCCCGATATCGGACACTGGTACCGTGAAATGATGGGCGTCCACCCCTTGGTTGTTCGTCGCCTCGTCGTGTCTATTGCGATCATCGCCGCGCTCTTCGTCACGCTGGCCGCGTCCCCGCCCGCGCGCGCGGCGACAGACGGAACCGACATCGGCAACGGCATCATCATCCTCGATGCGAAGGTCACCTGTCCGGGTGCCGCGCCACGTCTGCTCGACAGCACCCAAGCGGCCGCCTTCATGCAGAGCTGGTTGCCTACCTCGATCTTCGGCAAGGTATTGAGCGAGAAACCACCTTCGAATCTCCCGATTTGCCATCTCGCGGTCGGCGACCGGTGGGACAGCCCGCAAGCCGGGGAGTTGCGGGTCTATTACGCCAGCGACGGGAACACCGTGTGGGTCGGCATGCCTCCTCAACACCTGGGCGCGGGCGCAAACGTCACCTCAGAGCGCTGGATACGCTCGCCCTTCGCCGAGAGGACCAAGGCGGCATTCAACGGGCACGGCACGCTCACACCCGTCGCAACGGCACCATCGACAACCGTGTCGAGCCCGCGGAAGACGAGCGCGAACAATGCAGTGTCGCATGACGGTGGATCCTCTTCTTGGGGCTGGCTGATCGCGTTGCTCGTCGTGGCACTCGTCGTCTTGGGCGCCGCCGTCACAATGATCAGCAGGAGACGTCGTCGGATTCCGACCGCCTGACCGCTCCCGCTCAGCCCGCGAACGCATGATACGTTCTACAATCCAAGAGGGGATATTGCAGCACGGACGCCGAAATGCGGGAGCGGCATCCGATGCGGAGCAGTACACAGTCTCGACCGGGCGGGGTGTCTTTCCACGTTCTGGGCCCGGTCACCGTGACCCTGGGCGGGTCGGAGCTGAAGATCACCGCTCCCCGCCAGCGTGCGCTTCTCGCCAGCCTCTTGGTCAACGCGAATCAAACAATGAGCACGTCGAAGTTGATCGACGGACTCTGGGGTGGCTCGCCTCCGCAGCACCCGGAGTCTGCGCTCCACATCGTGGTGAGCCGGCTGCGTCGCGCTCTCGATGTCGTCGCACCGCGACTCATACGGGATAGCTCGGGCTACCGGATCGAGCTCGATCCCGCGGAGCTCGACCTCACGCGCGCGCGGGCGCTCCTCGCCGACGCGCAGCGAGCGATGCGAGTCGGTGACGCGGCGCACGCCGCCGTCGCCTTGGAGTCTGCGCTCGCGTGCTGGACCGGCGAGGCACTCGGCGACGTCGCGAGCTTCCCCTTTGGTGACGTGACGTTTCGCCAGCTACAAGAGTTTCGACTTGGACTCGTCGAGCTCCGGAATGCGGCGTATCTGAACTGCGGGCGACACCTCGAGGTGCTCGAAGACATCGACAGCTGGATTCGCGAAGAGCCGTGGCGCGAGCGACTGCGGGCGCACCAGATGGTCGCGCTATACCGCAGCGGCCGGCAGATCGACGCCCTCGCCGCGTATGAAGCCCTTCGTCAGTTGTTGCGCACGGATTTCGGCATCGATCCGTGCGATGACCTCCAGCGACTTCACGGCCGGATCTTGCAACGAGATCCGCAGCTGCTCGACCATCGCCGCGACACCCAACGAGCGATCGTTGCGTCGACGCCCGATTTCTCGCGACCCGCCGATCGCCGGATCGCGGCCGAGGTGCTGGTCGAGCGACTTCGTGAGGTCGCGCGCTTCCCCAGCGATGTCGTGATCGTGGAAGGCGGACCAGGCGCGGAGAAGGCCTGGCTGGTGGTGGAAGTTCCGTGCCGCTCCAGCGAGGACGACGCCGAAGACGGTGTCGGCGCCGGCGACATTCTGCAACGGGTGACACTCGTCGACGCGTTGGCACGGTGTCGTGCCTGGGTGACCCTCGACGAGCTCACCGAGCTTCCGCTGAGACACCTCGTCGCGGCCGCATCCGCTCGCTGACGGCACTCGACGACCAGAACGCGCGCCGAAGGGTCGGTCTCGAAGCGTCAGGCCGCGGCCGAATCCCATATCCTGGGAACTGCGGCGCGCGCATTCCTACGCGCGGCGGGGGAATCAGAGGAGCGGAAGGTTGGCGCCGAATCGAGCGGGCCCGGCCCGCTACCCGGCGGTGTCCCGTTCGACGCGGCGTCGATCGGAGTCCACGCAGAAGAACGACGAGCGGATCCTCGACGCGGCGACCCGAGAGATCCAGGTCGTCGGCGTCGACCGGCTCGGCATGACGGCGGTGGCGCGGCGAGCCGGTTTGACCACGGGTGCGTTGTACGGCCGCTACGAGAGTGGCGGCGAGCTCGCCGCCGCGGTCTGGGTCGCTCGTGTGCGCGACCCGCATTTCGCACTTCTCGACCGCGCCATCGCCGCGCTGGTCGACGCCGACGAGACTGTCGCGCTCGACGGGCTGCTCGGCGAGGTGGCCCGACCTCGAAAAGAGACGTTTGTCGCGCTCGAATTTCTCGCGTCGGCGCGTCGGGTCGACGATCTCGAGGAGGTCGTGCTCGCCGACGTCCGGCAAT
>JAUZEM010000249.1 GCA_030839005.1 Actinomycetota bacterium
GCAGAAGAGATATGAAATCACTGGAACAGTGAGGAGAATTCCAGCGTACTTTTCTAGCGAGAGGGCGAAGCTGAAGATAGCAGCACAGCCGTGATTTGTAGGGTCAAAAAGTTGTGCTGACGTTGAGCCCTACTCTCTATCTCCGTTCGAAGAGCCACGAATTCGGCTAATGGACCCTCGTACTCTCTCGGCTCAGTCATCCGCGAATTCCTTCCCATTTTCGCTTGGATCTGGCGCTAAGTCACGGCGCGTAATGTTCAGCTAGTCGTACCCGTCCTAAGGCGAATCACCAGCCGAACCTACAACCAGATGAACCACTGCGAGCCGGGTCGACGAGCTAAAGATCAAGTTCAACCGTGGCTCACGCCATTGCGCGATGGAGTTGCGGATGGGCCTCGTGCCACACGCGTGCCACAAAACAGGGTCAGCAAGGGTCAACAGGGGTCACTCATGACCACGGCCCACCGCAGGCTAGGGCCTGGACCAGGACACCATTTGAGGGTTCCCAAGCTCTAAACGCGAATCCATTTCGTTACCGGATCGCACGCAAAGCTCAGGTGTTCCACGGTTCAAGGAGAGCACGGAGATCGCGCAGCCCGTCGCCGCGCGCTGGCTGCGCCCGGCGGCTGTGGGAGCCGCCCGCAGGCGGCCGCCAGAGGGGATTCGAAACCCTAGCTTTGTCCGTCCGCCTGCTCGCCGAGCTCGCACACGACGCGCAGGCCGACGCGCCCCTGCCAGCCGACGTAGTTGGAGGCCATCCCCTCGCGATAGGCCGACCGGCAGATGGCCGGATTGTGCGACCACGCTCCTCCGCGGAGTACATGGTTCTCCCCCGACCGGCTAAAGGGAGTGCCGTCTGCCGCCACCTGGCTGTAGCTGACCGGCCCGGCGTCAAGACAGTGCTCCCAGACATTGCCATGCATCTCGAAAAGCCCGAATCGGTTCGGCGGATAGGTGCGGACCTTCATCGTCGTGTCGTTGAAGACCCCGACCGGTCCGTTCGCGTACGACCCGCTGTCATAGGAGACGCCACCGTACATCCGGTTCGTGACATCCGCGCCCTCGTTCATACCGCGGACCGCACCGCCGGTGCCGCAGTAGTTCGCAAGCTCCGGCGTCACTGTCGGGCCGAAGTGGAACGCGGACGTGGTGTACGCCCGACACGCGTATTCCCACTCCGCTTCGGTCGGCAACCGGATGCGAAGACCCGTCACCTTCGAGAGACGCTCGCAGAATTCTGTCGCGTCATCCCAGCTCACTGTCTCGACCGGCAGATCGTCGCCGCGGAAGTAGGAGGGGTTTTGGCTGAGCTGCCGCATGAGCGTGTCGGGCGCGACCCCGACCAGAGCCCCCCACTGAGCCTGCGTCACCGCAGTGCGACCGATTGCGAACTTCGGAAGGTTGATCAACCGCTGCGGCCCCTCGTTGGGCCGTCGCTGCGGCTCATCGTCAGGCGAGCCGATCTGGAATTTTCCAGCCGGGATTATCGTGAACTCCAGCGTCGCGCCGCCGATGAGAACGTCGAAGACCGCAACGCTCCGCCGCAGCGGCGGATTCTTCTTGCCGCCTGCATCGACGGTGACCACGTCGAATTCCTCGATCCGCGTCGGCGGAACCGACCCGCGAGACAACCTCGGCATGGCGAGCCAGAGCCCGGCGGCGGAGGTGATCCCGACGGCGCCCGCCGCGGCTCCGATCTGCAGCAGACGTCGGCGCGACATGCGCAACGGGGGCACGACCACCGGCGGGCGAAGCGGAGAAGGCGCGTCGCGGGACACGCCTCCGCCCACGCCACTCACCACACGCCGCACGCCCGTGATCAGCTGCCGGACACGCGGATCGTCGGCGTCGCCGCTCCAGTCGCTGAGATCGGGGGTCTGGAACCCCCCGAAGCCGAGGGGCGACCGCGCACCGTCGAGGCTGAGCGGCACCAGGATGTCGCGATCGCGCCCGGTCGTCGCCTCGTCGCGCACCCACATTGAGTTGATCGAACTCGCCGACCACGCGACGATGACACAACGAGCTTCGGCGATCTCCCGGGAGATGACCTGGTCGAAGCGCTCCCCGGCGGCGAGGCTCGAATCCCACCAGACGGTGAGACCCTCGCCCTCGAGCAGTCGGACGAGCGGCACAATCCTCGTGCGGTCCTCGCGCTTGTGACTAAAGAAGACGTCGGCCATGTCCAGCCCGAGCTGCTAGCCCTCGATGCGGCAGATTGGCACTATGACGCATGGCCAGCTTGGATGCGGTCACCACGCGACATACCAACTTTGTCTTCATTCCGCCACAAGACTTACTGTTCATCCCCCTGCCGTCGCCGTTCATTCCGTCCCTGGAACATCCTCCGCTGCTCTGCTTCCTGATTTCTCGTACCAATCGTCCACGAAGTGGGTCGGATGACCGGCACCGTTCGTTGCGTTGGTGATCCTGGTGGCGTTCGTTGCTATCTGCGTTACGCGCTCTTTGTCCGATTCCCCGGTTGACCTCTTCGCGATCGAAAGCCTTACCGACGCCGAGAAGGCGATCACCACGATCAAGCAGCAGGGCTAGGGCAAGTCCACCTCCCCGGTGGGTGATCCAGGTGACCCGGCCGGCACGGACAACCTCGCGCACTACTACAAGTTCGCTGAGAGGGTCTGTTGCGTTAGCGGGAGGCACGACAAGGATGATGCTGGAGGGGTCTGATGCGTTGACGCATGACGGGCTCCATCGGCACCCTCGGACCCTCCAAGCGCACATCGCATGCCCAACGCCCCCTCCGACGAGGGCGGCACCCGCACCCGTCAATTGCAGGGCCTCCCGCCCCGGACGAAGACCTCCCTGCCTGACCGAGGGCGTGCCCCCCGCGTGCCCCTTCCCAGGGTCATGAGGGGTCAACAGCGGTCACTCACGTGAGCGTGTACCGGTGGGTGCAGCGGTTCACCCCGCTCCTCATCGACGCGGCACGACCCTGCCGGCACATCCCTGGCGACCAGTGGTTCGTCGATGAAACAGTGCGCCGCGAGGCGCGATGTGACCGAGCGGGGGTGAGAGGACTCCGCCGCCTGGCTGTCGCAGCAGCTGGGTTGAAGCTGAGGGCAGTTTGATCCG
>JAUZEM010000088.1 GCA_030839005.1 Actinomycetota bacterium
AGGGGATCGACACCGACCGGAAGCTGCGGCGGATCCAACAGCTCGGCTGCCATTTCGGACAGGGATTCCTGTTCGCTCGCCCCGCTCCGTTCGAGCAGGTGATGCGGCGCTTCCGCGAGACCAGCCAGCCGCGGCCGGATGCGAACGCGCCCATCGATGCCGTGCGATCATGACCCCTTGCGACTCGTCCTGCTCGGTGCGCCGGGCTCCGGCAAAGGCACCCAAGGAAAGCTTCTGGCTGCCCGTCTCGGCGTGCGTCACGTCGCGAGCGGAGAGCTCCTGCGCGCGCACGTCGCGGCCGAGAGCGAGCTCGGCGTAGAGATCACCGCGCGCCTCGCACGCGGTGATTTCGTTCCGGACGACGTGGTCCTCGCGGTCGTCTGCGAGGCGGTCACCGTCGCGTGCCAGGCGGGTGGCTACATCCTCGACGGGTTCCCGCGGACACGGGCTCAGGCGGAGCGCGCGTACGAGCTCGCGCTTCCGTTGGGCATCGAGGCGGAGTCGGCCGTCTACCTCGCACTCGCCGACGACGTCGCACGCCGTCGGCTGGCGGGGCGCGCCCGCGCCGGCCGGGTCGACGACGCCGACGCCGAGGTGATCGAGCGCCGGTTGCAGCTCTTCCATGCCAACACCCGTCCGATCCTCGACTTCTACGAGGAGCGAGGCATCCTCGTCACGGTCGACGCCTCCGAGGAGGTGGGCGTGGTGACGCAGACCATCCTCGATTCACTCGCGAGCGAGCAATAGTTTTCAGCACCACTTCTGTTCGGCGGCTGTGGGATCGGTCGGTATGCGCAACGTCGTGTCGCCGGCGCTGTGCCAGATGTTCGAGAAGAAGCGGCCCGGAGTCATCTTCGCGTCGACCGCGTCCAATAGCCCTCGGATCGGGCCGCAGGCGAGCGCCCGCCGGGCGGCGTCCTCCGTCGGGTTGCTCGTGGCCGCGGCCGCGCCGAAGCGCGCGTCGTACCACGCGGGGTCGATCTGCTTGCGGTGACCCGCGGCGCGTCCGGGCACAGGTGCCGTGCGCGCCGCGAGCGGTTCCGCGAGCCCGCCGATGTCGACGACCCAGATGCGCCGGCCCGCGTCGTAGGCGGGCACACCGATCGAGCCGAGGGTCAGCACGAACCTTCGAGGATCGAGCCCCGGGCGCGGAACCTTGTCGGTGAGATTGAAGTAGCCGCGTACGCCGCGGTCGTACGCGGCCGCCGCCTCGTATCCGTTCAGGCCGAACTGGATGTCGGTCGGGTGGAGTTTCGCGTGCGACGCGGCTCGAAAGTCGCTGATGGGGCTGAGGAGATACGACTTGGGATTCGGCGGCGGTCGGAACGCGACGACGCTGACGATCGCCCATGCCGCCGCGAACACGTTGATGCCGACGACGACCAGCGTGCGACGGGTGACCGCGATCGTCTTGACCGAGATCGACGCCGGCAGAGCCACCGCGAAGAATGCGGGCAGCAGCAGCCGACCGTGCATGTAGTCACCGCCGATGGCGATGATGTAGAGCGCGTGGAGGAGAGCGGCGGACAGCATGGCGGCAGTGGCGATCGCGAGCCGGCGGTCGCGGTTGGCCAGAGAGCGGTAGACGACAGCCGCGGCGATCAAGATCGCGGTCAGCCACAATCGGTAGGGCCCGATGAAATTCCTCGCGTACTCCCAACCCTGTCCGAAGTGCAATCCTCCCGCGTCCTTGGCGAGGGCAGTGGTGGGCACGAGCATCGCGTAGTAGCCCATGCGGAAGATCTGGTAGGCGAGTGGCAGCGCGAAGATCGCGGCGACGTCGAACACGATTCGTCGCGGCCGCACAACCATGAACCACGCGACGAGCACGCAGAGCATCATCAAGCCGAGATCCGGACGCACGAGCGGCGCGAGGCCGAGCACCACGCCGAAACCGAGGCGCCTTCGCCCGTTGATCTCCGCCGACCGCGCGGCCGACACGAGCACGAACCACGCCGCGGCGATCCACAGCCAGACGAGGCCCATTTCCAGTCCCGAGGTCGAGAAGTCCCATACGACCTTTACTGCCGCGACGAGGATCAGCCCGACCGGGACGACGATGCCGGTCTCGTCGTGGTGTAGGAGGCGAGCTGCCTTGCCCGCGAGCGCGAAGGCGGCGACGGCCGCGCCCAGGCTTGCGAGCAGCGCGATCCATTCCATGCTCGTGAACGCGGAGAACAGGGCGCGTGCGATGACGAGCACCACGATCCAGAGTGTGCTCGTCGAGGCCTCGACCCGTTCGCCGGCGTTGAACACCGGACCGTGGCCGGCGAAGATCTGGTCGACGATGCGCAGGTTGATGAACGCGTCCTCGTCCATCCAGCGGTGCTGCCAACCGCCGACCGCGACCACGAGCGCGGGAACGTACGCCGGCGCGGCCGCGCCGAGTCGGGCCCAGCGCGACGACCGTCGCTGTAACTCGGCTTCGTCGTTCTCGTCGGAAGCGAGCAGCGTCGTCATCGTGTCGTTCCCAGGATTTCGGTCAGGATCCAGCGCGCGGCCCAGGTCGCGGCCGTCGGCGTGAAGTGACGGCCGTCGGGGCGGGCGTGCAGTCCCTCGACGCGTTCGGGGCACGGAGGTCCGGCCGGGCACAGCTTCGTCGCGAGGTCGACGAGGGAGACCTGGCTTTGGTGGCGCGCTCGGAACCGTCGCAGCAGCGCGTTCAGGCGCACGTACCCGTCGTTGTCGGCTTTCAGGCTGGTGGTCTGCGTTCCCTGAGCGGGGTTCGGCGCGGGTCCGGCCTCCGTGATCATCACGACGTGCGCACCGCCCGCGGTGAGGCGCGCGAGTGCCGCGTCCATGCGCGCCATGATCTCCCTTTCTCCGGCGGGTGTTCCCGCGACGACCGTGCGGCCCTCGACGACGAGGTCGGACTTCTCCCAGATGCTCATCCACAGGACGATGGTCGGTCGAGCGCGGGCGAGTGCCTTGCTCACGTCGGAGTCGACGAGCGCGGGGCAGCGCGACGAGTTCGGTGTGATCGCTTCGTTGCGGGTCGTCGTGATCTGTCCGCTCGCGACACCGCACCCGAAGACGCTGCCCTGGAATGTCGCGATGCCGGCCGCATCGCCGGCCGCGTTGAGACCCGGCCAGAGGCTGCACGCCGTCGAGTCGCCGACGAGCAGGATGCGTTGGTCGCGTGCGGACGCGGGCAGGGCGAGCGGTCCCATCTTCGCGGCTGCGGTGTTCGCCTCGCGCGTCTCACTCGCGCGGGGCGGGCCGCACAGCAGCGGGTCGCCGTAACCCCAGATGAACCCGGGTGGTCCGGTTGCACCCACTGCGGAAGCCGTGATGATGCCCGCCATGACGGCGACTGCGGGCGCGAAGGCGGCGGCCGACAGGCGCAGGCTCCACGTGCGTTCGCGGATCGGACGCTCGACGAGGTAGTACGACGCGATCGCGGCGGCGAACGTCGCGCCCAGGCGCAGCGCGTTGAGCGCGGTGGTTCCGAGGTGAACCCGTGACGGCACCAACCAGACATCGATCGGCCAGTGCCACAAGTACAAGCCGTAGGAGATCCGTCCGATCCACGCGAGCGGCCGCATCGACAACACGGACGACACCGGTCCGGGCTGCACCACGCCCCCGATCAGCACTGCGACGACTCCGGCGAACAGCGCCGAGCCACCGCGGTAGTAGCTCGCGCCGGTCCCCGACGCGGCGTGGGTGGCGACGAGCACCGCCACGATCGCCGGTATCGCCGCGCCCGCGAGCGCGCGTCGCGCCCGCGCGCCCGGTTTCCACGCGAGCAGCAGCAGCGCGAGCAACGCACCGATGAGCAGTGTGTGCGCGCGGGCGTCGGTCGCGTAGTACGCACCGGACGGATCGCCCGGGTGGAACCGCAGCCCCATCGAGAGGATCGATGCCGCGGCGCCGATGACGCACACGCAACCCAGTACGCGCGTCGATCCGCGTCCGAGGCGCAGGCACGCGAGCACCACCAGCGGCCACACGAGGTAGTACTGCTCCTCGATCGCGAGTGACCACATGTGGCGCAGCGGGGATGCGGCGGAAAACAACTGGAAATAGCCCTGTTGGTCGAAGATGAAGCGCCAGTTCGCGACGTAGAACAAGCTCGCGAACATGTCGTCGCGCACACCGTTGCGTTCCCACGGCAGGACCGCGAGATGCGAGTACGCCGCGACGAAGGCCAACACCAGCAAGAGGGCCGGGAGCAGCCGTCGGGCCCGGCGCGCCCAGAACGCGGCGAACCGGAGCTTCGACGCGCGCCGGAACTCGAGCACGAGAAGCGTCGTGATCAAGAACCCCGAGAGCACGAAGAAGGTGTCGACGCCGAGGAACCCGCCCTTCGCCCACGCGTAGTCGTAGTGATACGCGATGACCGAGAGGACCGCGATCGCGCGGAGACCGTCGAGTGCTGCGTGATAGCCGAACCGAGGTGCGGTCGAGCCGGCTTCGAATCTTCCCGCGGCGATCGGCTGGTGCCGCGGGTCGGACGCCGTACGGCCCACCGTCTCGGTCCCCCAGGTCACGGGGCAGAGGTTACGGGAGTCGAACCTTTGCGAGCTTCCACGCGCGGACGAGGATCGTGCGGAAGACGATCGTTCCGAAGACCGTGGTCAGAAGCCCGTGCTCAGAAGCCAGAATTTCCGGCGGACTCGGCACTAGGTTGCCCGCCGTGTCCCGATTCGGGCGTGTGCTGCTCGTGATCGTCGCGGTCGCGTTCGGGATTCGTGTCGCGTACGTCGCGATCGCGAAGGCGGGTCCGTGCCCGCTCGTCCTGGCCGATGGCAAGCGCATCGGGAGCGCACCGAGCAAATGCCTGCGGGGCGACGAGCTCTTCTACAACGCGGAGGCGAACTACCTGGCGGCCGGCCACGGCTTCAACGAGCCGCTCTCGGCGTTCATCCATCCCGGCGTGAAGCCGCCGCCGGCCGCAGATCACCCACCCCTGACCGTCGTCGTCCTCGCGCCGGTGTCGTGGTTCGTCGATCACGCGCCACTCTCGTGGATGATCAAGGAGCCGCTGCACGATCACGTGCGTGAGCAGCGCTACGCGATGGTGGTGCTCGGAACGCTTCTCGTCGCGCTGGTGGGCTTGCTCGGCCGCCGGGTCGGCGGCGGCGCGGTCGGGCTCGTCGCGGCCGCGATCGCGGCGGTGAGCCCGAACATCTGGGTCAACGACGGACTCGTGATGTCGGAAACGCTCACCGCGCTGACTGTCGTGGGCGCGATGTCGGCCGCGCTGTGGTGGCGCGATCGACCGAGCTGGTGGCGGGCCGCGGCTCTCGGAGGGGTGTGCGGGCTCGCCGCGCTCGCGCGAGTGGAGTTCCTCCTGCTCGTGCCGTTGCTCGCGCTCGTCGTCGCCTTCTCATTGCCACAACCCTGGAGCGTGCGGTGGAAACAAGCGCTCGTGGCGCTCGCCACCGCGCTCGTCGTCGTGGCGCCGTGGGTGGGCTTCAATCTCGCGCGGTTCCACGATCCGACGTTCGTCTCGACGAACGACGGTCTCACCTTGGCCGGCGCGAACTGCGATGCGATGTTCCACGGCCGGGCCACCGGCTTCTGGACGCTCCAGTCGTGCGCCGACAACCCTCCGCCCGGTGACCAGTCCCAGGTCGCCACCGCGTTTCGCCGCCGAGGCCTCGACTACATGAGGGGACACGCTTCGCGAGTTCCGCTCGTGGTCCTGGCGCGCCTCGGTCGCACCTGGAGCCTCTTTCGTCCCCTCGACATGGTGACGCTCAACACCGGAGAAGATCGCGAGGAATGGGTGACGCGCATCGGTCTCGTGGCGTACTACCCGACGTTGCTGTTCGCGGTCGCCGGCGCAGTGGTAATGGGGCGACGTCGGGCGGCACGCGACGCGTTGTGGATCCTGCTCGTACCGGCGATCATCGTCACGCTCAACACCATGGCTACCTACGGGCAGACGCGCTTTCGCGCCGGTACCGAACCTTCGCTCGCGCTGCTCGCCGCGGTCGGGATCGTCGCGACCGGCCGGTGGTTGCGATCCCGACGAAACGCCAAAGCGACGCCCGTGCTCACACCGTGACGGTCGCGAGGCTCGGTTCGTCGTCGAGCGAAACGCTCGAGCGGCGGGTTGCTCCCGGCAGCCTCATGAAGGCCACGACCGCGATCGCGTAGGCACCGAGCGCCGCGAGCTGTACGGCGCGGAACCCGACGGCCATCGACAGGATCGTGGTGAGCACCGAGCCGATGACCGAGAAGAAGCCGTTCACTGCCCAACCCCACGCCACGTACTCCTCACCGTGGTCCGTGAGCGACGCGACCCGGCCGAGGCCGAGCGGCATGAACATGCCGAGGCAGAGTCCGAGCGGTGTGAGGATCGCCCCCGCGAAGACGACCCGGACCGCGAGGCCGGTCGAGAGCAGCCGGCCGTCGAGGATCGACGGGAGCGCGAGCTCGTAGAACAGCGTGAGCGCGGCGAGCACCGCGAGGAGGATCGGCACCGCGGTGCGGGCCCGGTCGGCGAACCTCCGGCTGAGGAGCGCACCGACGCCGGTCGACAGCAGGATCGCGGCGAGCGTCACGGTCAGCGAATAGGTGGGGTAGCCGAGGAACTGCACCAAGCGCTGGATCATCGTGATCTCGAAGAACATGAACCCGAGCCCGAGCGCGGCGAAATACACGGCCGACGTGCCCTTGGCCGGGAGCGCGCGCCACTTGCGGCGCACCGCGAGGAAGGGTGCGAGCAGGAAAACGGCGGCGTATATCGCCGAGATCGCGAGCAGCAGGAGAAGGACGCGTTCACCGATCGCGTCTTCGGGATCACTGCTCTTGAGCGGTTGCGCGATGTGCGAGAGGACGTCGCGAAAGCGAGCGAAGTGCCAGAAGTAGGGCGCGTCGTCGTAGACCGGGGTGATGTTCTTGGGCGAGTGCGACACGATCGCCGCCACCTGCGCGTTCGACTCCGACGCCAATTGGCTCACGACACCGTTGTTGATGACGTGGCCCGGCGCCGCGTAAGCGTGTTGCTCGGGCAGGTGCGCGATGCCACCGAGGAACCGATCGGTCTCGGCCTTCGTGAACGCGGTGCGTTTCACGACGATCGTCGAGAGCGCCCCCGACTTCGTGAGTTGCGCGGCGACGAGCAGGTGATTGTTGGGGTCGCGGATGCCGAGCTGCTCGAGCGCCTTGCGCGCGGTGACGACGTACCGACTCGTCCGGTTCGGCGTGTCGAAGTTCAGCTCGCCGAACTGCACCACCATGATGCCATCGTCGGTCAGATGCCGAAGTGTCGTCTTGATCATCTGCGTGGTGTAGAGGTAGCTCTCCGAGAGCACGAACGCGCCCGAGGAGGCCGCGTTCGTCGCCGCGTAGCTGTCGGGCGCGACGTACCAGGTCAGGTCGTATTGCGCGTTGGTGCGCGCGAGATACGAGCGGCCGTCGCCTTGGTGCAGGTGCACCGCTGGTTGCTGCGCCAGGTGGCCCGTGTAGTCGGCGAATCGCTTCGTCAGCAACGAGACCGTCACGGGGTTCAGCTCGACGGCTTCGATGTTCGGCGCCTTGTTGTAGAGCGAGGCGAGGATCTCGTTTCCTCCGGCCGAACCGATGATCAGCTCGCGTCCGGGGGGCCGGCCGAGAACGTCGAACGGGATCGCCCGCGGGTCCTTCGCGTAGAACCCGAGCGACGCCGGGTTGCCGTCGAACCGCCGGATGCCGGAGCCGAAGGTGCCGTCGTGCACCAAGAGGTAGTTGGAGGTGTCGGATCCGAACTGCACGACGTCGACGCGGAACACCGGCCCCCAAGCCGAGTAGAGCGTGATCGGGGTGTAGAGCTTTCCGTCCTCCGTCCGCACGTCGGGCAGGGCGTTCGCGGCGACGACCGTGATCACGAGCACCACGCTCGTGATCACGGCGAAGCCGAACAGCAGCGACTTCGGCGCGCACGACGCCAGCCCCACGACCGCGAAGATGAGCGCCGAGAGCATGACGACGCGCGGTGGCCCCAGGCGCGTGATCAACGGGATCGCCAGGAGGCAGCCGAGCCCGGCGCCGACGAGATCGGAGAAGTACATGCGACCGATGCCGCCGCCGGCCCGCCCGAGGAGCACGGCGACGATGATCCCGAAGGCGATGAACGTCGCGAAGATCGCCAAGCAGATGACGCCGAGCCGGAACAGGTTGGTGAACGACGATCGCGTCCCGTAGTCCCAGATCGCGATGGTGTTGACGCGCATCTTGGCGACCACGAGATAGCCGAGCGCAATGCTCACGGCTCCCCAGACCGAGCACACGGCGATGATGCGCTCGGTCGCCCAGCGACGCACCGGCGAGAACACCGCAACGAACACGCTGCCCGAGCCGATGCCCAAGAGCGCGAGCCCGATGACCAAGTAGGTGTAGTAGTACCAGAGCTTGAACGAGACGATCCGGGTGTAACCGACTTCGAGCAGGAGTCCCGCGAGGCTGACGAGGAGGATGATGAGCCAGCGCGGCACGCGAGGTGCGTCGACACCGCTCGGGCCGAGCGTGTCGGAGCTGACCATGCTCATCGTCAGTTCCCCCGGAGCTGTCTTCGACTGATCGACCACACGACGGAAGCGGTGATGGTACCAACCCGATGACGACATGACGGTTACCGAGCAACGGGTTCTGCAGTCCCGCGAGGACACCTACGTCGGTGGGCTCGACGGCCTGCGGGCGATCGCGGTCGCGGCTGTCGTCGTCTTTCACTTCGCGCCGACCGTCCTGCCCGCCGGTTTCCTCGGCGTCGACGTGTTCTTCGTGGTCTCCGGCTTCCTCATCTCCCGGCTCGTCACGAGCGAGATCGAGCGTTCGGGCGCGGTGTCGCTCCGCACCTTCTGGGCGCGCCGCGCGCGCCGGCTGCTTCCTGCGCTGGTAACGGTCACGGTCGTCGTTTTGTGCGCGGCCGCGATCAGCTTCTCGAAGAGCGAGATCCACGACCTCCGCGCCCAGGCCCTGGGCACGCTCTTCTACTGCGCGAACTGGGTGATCATCTTCGCCAAGGGCAACTACTTCAGCACTCTCGGGCGGCCGTCGCCCTTTCTGCACATGTGGACGCTCGCCGTCGAGGAGCAGTTCTACCTGGTGTTGCCGCTCGCGCTGTTCGCCGCGCGGCGCGTGGTCGTCCGGCATCCGTTCCGGACGGCGACGATCGCGCTGGTCGGGGCCATCGCGTCGACGGTGTGGATGGGCGTGCTGGTGTCGCCGACCGGAGACCCGACCCGCGCATATCTCGGGAGCGATTCACACGCGATGAGCTTGCTCGTGGGCGTCGCGCTCGGCGTGCTCGCGGGAGCCGGCCGGCCGTGGACGTCGATCACCGGTTGGATGCGCTCGAACGCGGCCGCGGCCCGCGCCGCGCCCCTTCTCGCGGCCGGGTCGCTCGTCGCGATCGTCGTGACGATGCGCGTCACTCGCGATCGCACAATCGCGCTCTATCGTGGAGGCTTCCTCGTCTTCGCGCTGCTGTGCGCGGTGCTCATCGCGGTCGTCGTGACGATGCCGGCCGCGCCGCTTGCACGACTACTGCGTACGCCGGCGCTCGTCGCGATCGGACTTCGCTCTTATTCCTTGTATCTGTGGCACTGGCCCGTACGCGTCTTCGTCACGCCCCGCCCGGGTCTCGACGGAGTGGCCCTGTTCGTTGTGCGGCTCGCCATCTCGATCGTGCTCGCGGAACTTTCGTTCCGCTTCGTCGAGCAACCCTTTCGGGTCGGGGCGGTCGCGCGCCGGTCGGGGAGCCGGGGCGCGGTCGGGTACTTCGCCGCGCTCACGGTCGTCGCGGTTGTGTTGGTCACGACCGTCGCCGCGCCCAAGCCGCTCCCGCCGAGCGATCTCACGAAGCTGAAATCGCTCAGCGGAAACAACATCCCGAAGGCATTGCGCGTGGACCTGTTCGGCGATTCCACGGCGTTGGTGTTCGGGTACGGCGGCGCCCTCCGAGCGCGCGAGCTGGGCATCTCCGTCGGCGGCGATGCCCAGTTGGGGTGCGGGATCGTGCAGACCGACCATGTGACCGGCGGCCGCGTGCTCCCTCACGTGAAAGAATGCGACGGCTGGCAGGCGCGCTGGCGCGCATCGATGCGCAACGACCCCGACGCGCGCCTCGCGCTCATGGCGGGCGCGTGGGAGGCGCTCGATCAGCAGACGGCTTTCGGCATCGTTCGGTTCGGCACCACCGCGTGGACGGATCTCATCGCGCGGTCGATGCGGACCGCGCTCGAAACGCTGATTGCCGACGGGCGGACCGTGTACCTGTTCGACGTGCCGTGTTACGGAGCGGGGAGCGCCAACGACCCGATGCCCGAGCGCAGCGACCCACGACGTATCGCCGCGCTCAACGAGATCTTCGCGAACGTCGCGCGTTCGATACCCAAGGTCCGGATCGTCGACTGGCGAACACTCGTGTGCCCCGACGGCCATCGCGTCGAGAGTGTCGGCGGTGTGCATCTCTGGCAACCGGACGATCAGCACCTCACCTTCGCCGGAGCCGTTGTGGTCTGGAGGTGGTGGCTGCCGCAGCTGCGTTCGACGCCGTAATCGGGGCTCGCTCCGTCAGCGTCGCTCGCGGCGCTTGAACACCCGGTCTTGGAGCGCCCACCAGGTGACGAGTCCGAGCTCCTCCGCGCCGACGCCCAACGACATCTTGGAGTGGCCGCGCACGCGATCGGTGAATGTGATCGGCACCTGCGCGATGTG
>JAUZEM010000299.1 GCA_030839005.1 Actinomycetota bacterium
TCCAGGTGCGCGAACGTCTCGCTCTCCGCCATGGTGCCCCAGTGCCGCTTCGGAAACACCTCGTGCGACAGCGCGACCACGGTCGCGGGACCGAGCGCGAGGCCCGCTTGACGCAACAGCTCCATGCGCTCGGCGTGGTGCTCCTTGATCGCCTCGACGCGGCCCGCGACGTCCGGGAAGGGATGACCGTGCGCGGGCAATCCGAGCGTCACACCTTTCAGCCGTCCGACGAGGTCGAGGGTCGCGAGGTACGACTTGAGTGAGTCGGCCTTGCGGACGCCGGAAACATGCGGCGTGATCGACGGGAGGACATGGTCGCCGGTGAGCAGCGTTCCGGATTCGGGATCCCACAGACACAGGTGGTCGACGGTGTGGCCGGGAGTGTGCACGACGAACCAGTCGCGACCGCCGAGCCGAACCCGCTCGCCGTGGTGCACCCGATCGGTCGGTTCCGGAGGCGAGAACAGCATGCGCAGGGCCTTGATCATCAGCCGCCGCCGCAGCGGCGGACCTTGATTCGTCGTGCCCCACGGCGTGATCGCGCCCCAGGGGCTCGACGTCGCCTCCGTCTCCTCGGTGTCGTCGCGCACGACGTCGGGATCGTTGATCGTCGGCAACTCGTCGGGCGACACGTCGACGCTCTGCGAGTACGCGGCCGCCTCCATCTCGACCCGGCGCGCCTCGCCTTCCGAAAGCGCGCGCTGCGGGCTCGGGCCCTTCACCGTCCACGTCGAGAACGCGTGGTGCGTGATCAACTTGGCGCCGGCTTCACGCGCGATGCGACCTGCGCCCCCGAAGTGATCCGGATGCGAGTGCGTCACGACCACCGTGTGGATGTCGTTGACGCGGTAGCCCGCGGCCTTCAGTCGCTGCTTCAACGCCTTCCACGATTGCGGGCCCGGCAATCCCGGATCGACGACTGCGATGCCGCGGTCGTCGACCAGGCCGTACATGTTGACGTGGCCCAGCCCCGGCATCCAGATCGGCAGCTGCATGCGCAACACACTCGGCGCGACCTCGGTCACCTCTTCCGACGCGGGCTCCTGTTCCTGTCGCGGGGGACGCGCGCGCGGCTGGGTATCGGTCATGCCCGGGCAGGGTATCCCGCGCCCGCGGAGACCGGATCTCCGGTCAGGCGTAGGCGAGCGGCGCGAGCTTCGCCCACGGACGATTCGCCTCGGCCACCGCACCGCATGCCAGGACGACCTCCTCGTCGTCGCGGCGGGCGACGGCTTGCAAGCCGACGGGCAGGCCGTCGGACGCGCAGCCGACCGGGATGCTCACCGCGGGCATGCCCGAGATGTTGAACGGCGCGGTGTAGGGCACCGATCCCATCCCCCCGACCTTCTGCCCGCCGATCTCCAAGGGCGGCGGGCCCTCGGCAACGAAGGCGGTCGTCGCGGTGGTCGGCGTCAGCAACAGGTCGACCTCATCGAACACGACCCCGATGGCCTCGAGCAGCTCGAAGCGGCGCCGCAGTGAACGCATCAGCTGTTCCGAGTTGATGCTCTCGATCGCCCGCAGACCTGCGCGCGACACAGGCGTCACGTCGTCCCAGCGATCACGCGCCGCGTCGAGATGGTTGGCTGCCGTGTCGAGGGAGGAGATCAATCCCCATGCACCGCCGGGCCGGGGAAGGCGCACGTCGACGTCGACGAGCTCGATACCCGCGTCGGCACACAACGCGAGCGCCGCTTCGTAGGCGAGCTTCTCCACCTCCGGATCGCACACCGCGAACCCGAGCGTCGACGACCATGCGGCGCGTTTGCCGCTGAGTTGCGCAACGGCATCGCCCGAGACGATCGCAGCCTCGTAGGAGCGCGCGGGACGCGGGAGCGAAGTGGGGTCGCTGTTGGTCGGCCCCGCGATCGCGTCGACGTAACGAGCCGCGTCACGTACTGAGCGACACATCGGTCCCGGCACCGAGGTGAGCCCGCTGTCGAAGTTGCCGTTCGAGCCGACTCGGCCGAAGCTCACCTTGAAGCCGAAAAGCCCGCTGTACGAGGACGGGATGCGAATCGATCCGCCGCCGTCGCTGCCGGTACAGATCGGCACCATCGCCGACGCCACTGCTGCCGCCGATCCGCCGGACGAGCCGCCGGGAGTGCGCTCGGGATTCCACGGATTGCGGGTCGTGCCGTGCAGGTACGTGCGCGTCCAGTTGGTCGAACCGAATTCGGGTGATGTCGTGAGACCGACGAGCACCGCGCCCGCGGCCTTCAGCCGCGCCGGCTCGGTGCCGTCGCGCGTTCCGACCGCGTCGCGATAGAGGAGCGACGCGTGCGTGTCGGGCCAGCCCGCGACCTGTACGAGCTCCTTCACGCCCATCGGGACGCCGGCCCACCTTCCGGGATCGTCGCCCCGCGCGACCGCCGCGTCGATTGCCGCGGCCCGAGCACGTGCGCCTTCGAGATCGAGATAGCAGAACGCGTTCAGCTCCGGGTTGAGCTTCTCGATCCGCTCGACGAACACATCGAGCAGGTCGGTCGAACGCCGATCACCGCCTCGAACCGCGTCGGCCAGTTCCCACGCGTCCTGTTCCCAGACTTCGCTCACGATTCCCCCCGCTCTTGTGCGACCTTCCTCAATTCCGTGAACGCGTCGTCGATGCCGCCCGCGAAGACCTCGATGTCGGCACACGCATCGCGATCGCCCCACACCCCGAAATGCAAGGTCCCGTCGTACGACAAGATGCCGACGACCACCGACAGGTTCCGGGTCAGAGGCACGATCGGGAACGATTCCAGCAACCGCGCGCCCATCATGTAGAGCGGGAACTGCGGCCCCGGCACGTTCGTCACGACCAGATTGAAGAACGGCTGACGGTGCACGACGCGCGCCGCGAGGCTCATGAGGGTGGGCGCCACGTATTCGGTCATACCGAGCAGCATCTCGGCGCCGACCGCCTGGCGCCGCTCTTTGAGGTCGGCCGTCTGCGCGGAGATCGCGAGCAGCGTTTCGACGGCGGGCCGGCTGTCGACCGGCAGGTTGACGAACATCGCCGAGACCTTGTTCCCGAGGGAACCCCGTTGGTCGTCGGCGCGCACCGAGACCGGGCAGAGCGCGCGCAGCTGCAGGTCGTCGGTGTCGTCGGCGCGGTGGATGAACAGCCGCCGGAGCCCGCCCGAGACCCCGGCGAGCACGACGTCGTTCACGGTGCCGCCGAGCCCACGGCGGATCTCCTTGACGTCGGCCAGTGGGACGCGGACGACCGCCAGGCGCCGATGGCGGCCCGTGCGCGCGTTGATCGACGTACGTGGCGCGATCGCGTCGCGCGTCACCATCGTGCTGATCGACCGCGCGAGCTCGTACGCACGCTCGAGTGCGTAACGCGGGCCGCGCAACATCGATCGGACCGACCGCACTATCTCCGCGGGCTGGGTGAGGCGTTCGCGCAGCGTGTCGAGCAGCAGTTGCGAAGCGCTCGGCGCGGGCTCGGGCACCCAGTCGGTCACGACCGGAGGCGCGAACTCGGGACTCGCGTCGAGCAACAAGGTCGCGACGTCGACCCCCGAGACGCCGTCGATGAGCGCGTGGTGCGTCTTCTGCAGAACGGCGACGTTGCCGCCCTCGAGGCCTTCGACGAACCAGATCTCCCACAGCGGACGATCACGGTCGAGCAAACCCTCCTGAACGCGCGTCGTCAGCGCGACGAGCTGTTCCCACGTTCCCGGCCGGGGTAGGGCGGTGTGCCGCACGTGATAGGTGATATCGAAGTCGTCGTCGTCGACCCAGATCGGCCGGCCCTGTTCGTACGGCACGAACCTGAGCCGGCGACGGAACCGCGGCAAGAGGGGAAGTCGCGACACCACGAGGTCGCGCACCTCGCCGATCCGGAACCGACCATCGGCGTCGAAGAACGGCGCGCCCTCGAAGACGCTCACTGCGCCCACGTGCATCGGGTATTCGGGTCGCTCCAGGTGCAAGAAGCTCGCAT
>JAUZEM010000307.1 GCA_030839005.1 Actinomycetota bacterium
CGGTTGTGTTCCGGTCAACGTCAACTATCGCTACGTCGGCTCGGAGCTCGCGTTCCTCCTCGACAACTCGGATTCCGTCGCGCTCGTCTACCACGGCGAGTTCGCACCTACCGTCGGCGCCGCCCTCGACGAGCTCCCGCCCGATCGCCGCCCCCGCGTGCTCCTCCAGGTCGCGCACGACGCCGACGGCGGGGCCGTTTCGCCGAACGGCGCCCTGCTCGACGGCGCCCGCGACTACGAGGAGGCGTTGGCAGCCGTCGACCCGCGCCACCCGGCGACCACGCGAGAGCCCTCGGGCGACGACCTGATGTTCCTCTACACCGGCGGCACCACCGGCTACCCGAAGGCGGTGATGTGGCGCAGCGACGACCTCTACGTGTCGCTGTGGCAGATGGCGCGCCCGGGTACCGAGCCGCCCGACGTCGCGACCTCGATCAACGCCGGTAAGCAGGCCGCGACGCTGCTGCCCGCGTGCCCGCTCATGCACGGCACGGGACTGTTCATCGCGCTATCGACGTTGTCGGGCGGCGGGACCGTGGTGTTGCTCGATACACCCCGCCTCGACCCGGAGGCGGTGTGGACGGCGATAGAACGCGAGCAGGTGCAGGTCTGCACGATCGTCGGCGACGCGTTCGCGCGGCCCCTGCTCGCTGCACTCGTTGCCCAACCGGGTCGATGGGACCTTTCCCGGCTGCGGGCCATCACGTCTTCGGGCGTCACATGGAGTCCCGAAACGAAGCGCGGCCTGCTCGCACAGTTGCCCACGGTCACCCTCATCGACTCGCTCGGGGCTTCCGAAGGAATCATGACCCGCACTGAGACGCGCGCCTCCGACGACATCGCGCCCGCTCGGTTCAAGGCCGGCGACCGCCTCGTGGTCGTCACCGACGACGGCGACGTGGTGCGGCCCGGCGACGAACGCGTCGGCATGCTCGGCGTCGGCGGCCCGATCCCGCTCGGCTACTACAAGGACGCGGAGAAGACTGCGGCGACGTTCCGCACCGTCGAAGGCCGCCGGTACTCGATACCGGGCGACTACGCGACCGTCGACCCCGACGGAACGATCCGGCTCCTCGGCCGCGGCTCGGCGTGCATCAACACCGGCGGCGAGAAGGTGTATCCGGAGGAGGTCGAGCTCGCGCTGCGAGCGCATCCGGACGTCTTCGACTGTGTCGTCGTCGGCGTGCCCGACCGTCGCTGGGGCGAGATGGTCGTCGCGCTCGTGCAACCGGCGGACACGAGCACTGTCGACGAATCGGATCTGGCCGCCCACTGCCGCGCGACGCTGGCCGGATACAAGGTGCCGAAACATTTCGTGCGCGTCGACTCGCTGCAGCGTTCGCCTGCGGGCAAGCCCGACTACAAGCTGTTGCGCAACATCGCCGAGGAGGCAGTCTCGTGAGCATGTGGCAGGGACAGCGCATTCCGGAGGTCGACGCCACGGATGCAAGCGCGGGCCGCGGGCACACGGTGCTCCTCGACGTACGCGAGGCGGACGAATGGGAGGCGGGGCACGCGCCCGGAGCGCAGTGGGTGCCGCTGGGAGAGCTCGAGTCGGCTCGGTTCCAGATCCCGATCAACCGTCGCATCGTGTGCGTGTGCCGTTCGGGGAGCCGATCGGCCAAGGCGACGGCCCAGCTCGTCCAGTGGGGCTTCGACGCGGCCAACATGGCCGGTGGCATGAAGGCCTGGGCCGCGCAAGGACTTCCCGTCGTGCGCGACGACGACTCGGCCGGCGAGGTGATCTGACCTGCCAGTTGTAATGAGTGGCGAACTACCCTGACCGGGTGACATTCGACCGGGCGGAGAGCATTCGGCGTCTTGGCGACGACGCGTTCGACGTTCTCGTCGTCGGCGGCGGGATCACCGGCGCCGGCGTCGCGCTCGACGCCGCGTCCCGCGGTCTGCGTACGGCGCTCGTCGACAAAGGCGATCTCGCGTCGGGTACGTCGTCCAAGTCGTCGAAGCTCGTACACGGTGGGATCCGATACCTGCAGCAAAAGGAGATCGGACTCGTCTACGAAGCACTCGCCGAACGCCAGATCCTGCGCGCGACCGCGCCGCATCTCGTGCGCGTGCTCCCGTTCCTGCTCCCGGTGTTCACCAAGGACGGCCTGCTTCCCCGCCGGATCGCGCGACTCCTCGGCGCGACGATGTGGGCGTACGACCTGACCGGCGGACTCCGGATCGGCAGGCTGCACAAACGAATAAGCAAGGAAGAGGCGCTGCGCTACATGCCGACGCTCCCGGCCGACAACATCGCCGCTTCGTACATCTACTACGACGCGCAGGCCGACGACGCGCGGCTCACGCTCACCGTGGCCAAGACCGCCGCCACGCTGGGTGCCGCAGTCGTCAACTACGCGACCCTCGTCGGTCTCGCGAAGGATTCCGCCGGCAACGTCAGCGGCGCGCGTGTGAGCGTCGACGGCGACGAGATCGAAGTCCGGGCCCGCACGATCGTCAACGCGACCGGTGTGTGGTCGGACGAGATACGCGCGCTCGACGACCTCGCGCACACCACCACCATCCGCCCGGCGAAGGGCATCCACATCACGGTGCCGTGGTCGCTGGTCCAGAACGAGATCGCGGTCGTCATCCCGGTCCCGAAAGACCGCCGGTCGGTGTTCGTGGTGCCGTGGGGGGGCGACGGCGGACCGCACCGCTTCACTTACATCGGCACGACCGACACCGATTACGACGGACCCATCGACGACCCGCAGATCACCGCCGACGATGTCGCGTACCTCCTGCGCGCGATCAACGGCGTGTCGACCACGAAGATCAGCGAAGCCGACATCCTCGGCACGTGGGCGGGACTGCGCCCGCTCGTCGCCGCGGCCAAGAGCGAGCGCACCGCCGATCTCTCCCGCCGCCACTCGGTGCATACCTCACCCGGCGGCGTGGTCACCGTCACGGGCGGCAAGCTCACGACCTACCGCCGGATGGCGGCCGACGCGGTCGACGAGGTGGTCAAAGTCCTCGGCCACGGCGGCCACAGCCGCACGAAACGGATCGCCCTGCAGGGTGCGGAAGGCTGGGATGCGGCCGACATCCCGAAGAACCTGAGCGAGCGGTACGGCGCCGACGGACGCGACGTAGCCGCGCTCGAGCGGTCCGACCCGCAGCTCGCAC
>JAUZEM010000341.1 GCA_030839005.1 Actinomycetota bacterium
CACCGGCGGCTGAGAAGCCCAACCGGCGGCTCGCGATCCCTCGCCGGTTTCAGAGCAGCTGATACACCGGGTTGTACATGAGCCGGTCGTGCGCGTTGTTGGCGCTTCGGTGCTTGGTGACGACACCTTCGAGCAGGACGCGGCGTCCGGGAGAAAGACCGGCGATCTTGCGCCGCCCGAGGAACACCGCGGTCACGGCGCCGCGGCCGTCCTGGACCGTCGCTTCGAGTGAGGCGGCACCGGCGCGAGGGACGATGCGTACCGAGCGGACTTCGCCCGCGATCCGGACCGGGTGTCGAAGCTCCAAGTCGTCGAGAGGGGCGCCGCCGCGCGCGGCGCACCACGACACCAACTGCTCACGATCTTGCTCGTCGACCGGTTTGGTGAATTTCTCGACGAATTTTCGTAAGGGCACACGAGCCTCCGCTTCGGAATACCGAGGCTAGCGCCGCGCGAATGAGAAGATGACACCGGTGAAACTACGCGAGAGCTCCCCCCGAGCGAGCACGACCGCGGCCGGCGCCGCGTGCTTGGTGCTTTCACTCGTGCTGGCCGCCTGCTCGGGCGGTGGGAGCAAGCCGTCCACGCGAACGAAGACGACCGTGCCGAAGGTCCTCGCGGTCAAGACCTCGCTCTTGAAGGTCGGCAAGGTCGTCGTGGAGAGCGCCGGCCCACCGAACGTCCAGATCGACACGTCGACCGGCACGGCGGTTCTCGCCGGCGCCCAGAAGTACATCGACGACGGGATGTTCGCGCCGCTGAAAGAGGGCCGGCTGGGCGGTGGCTACGGCTCGGTGTTCGATTCGGGTGTGAAATCCACCGCGGTCGGAGCCGACGCACGCGTCCTGACCGACCTCGACGTCGGGAAGGTGACGCGCCTCTCCACGAAGGCCACGCCGGTCGAGCTCTCGGCGCTGGTCGGAACCCTCGGGGAGCTCTTGTACGTCGCGACGAACTTCAACGTCACGCTGACCGGGGTCGGGCACACGGGACCGTTGACGATCAGCCACCGCATCGAGTTGACGTTCGCGCGGACCGCCAAGACGTGGCTCGTTACCGCGTACCGCGTGCGAACGGTGCGCCATTTGCCTTCCGGTACCACGACCACGACGGCAAAAGGGGGAACCAAGCCGTGAAGTCGCGCCTGGGACGCAGGACGAAGCGCGTGTTGCTCGCGCTCACGGTCGCGACGACTGCCTTCGCGCTCGGGTGCACGGGGATCTTCGCGGCGTGGCTCGCGGGGATGCACGTTCCGATCGCTTCGGGCGCAACCTATCTGCGCGTCGAGAAGATCGCACCACCCGGATCCGCGGATCGCACCGCCGGCGGCCTGACGTCGCCCTTCTTCATCTTGATGGTCGGCAACGACTCGCGTCCGGGAGTCGGCGGCGCACGCGGCGACGCGCTGCACGTGCTCGGCGTCAACCCGGCGAAGCATCAGGCGACGATGATCGACATACCGCGCGACACATGTTGGAACGGTGACAAGATCAACGTCGGCAACACCCACGGTCCGCGCGCGCAGGCGAACGACGTCGCCGGCCTCGTCGGCGTGCCGATCTCGTACGTCGTCGATGTCGATTTCGCAGGGTTCCTCGGTCTCGTCGACGGCGTCGGCGGCGTCGACGTCAACGTTCCGACAGTGATGCACGACCCGTACTCGGGTGCGTACTTCAATCCCGGGCTCCGGCACATGACCGGTACCGAGGCCCTGGCCTTCTCCCGCGACCGCCACGATTTCCCCACGAGCGATATCACCCGCACGCACAACCAGGGGCTCCTGATCCTCGAGGCGATGCGCCAGCTCCGGGCCCAGATGCAAAACGCCCCCGGAGAATTCAAGCTGCTGGCACTGCTCGGGCGCCACGCGCAGCTCGACGGCATCGGCATCAAGGATCTGTACCGGCTCGGGCGAATCGCGTTCTCGCTGAACCCCGACCAGATCCAGAACATCACGATCCCGTACACGGGCGGTGGGTGCCTGGGACTCGGCGCAAGCGCGCAGGGACTCTTTGCCGACTTCCGCGACGACGGGGTCGTCGAAAGCCCGCACTAATCGTTGTCTCGTAGTCGCGTCATGGCGCACCCGGTCGGTACCCTCCCGTCGATGCCAGTAGGTACCCGTGGGTCCGCGGACGCGCGCTCGGCGCTCGACGAGCTCGCGGCCGATCCGGAGCTCATCGGTCGTTGCGTCCATCGCGAAGTGTTGCCCGAGCGGCCGGCTCGCTACGCGCAGCTCGCCGCGCCATTGCATCCCGAGGTCGAGGCGCGTATCGCCGCGCGCGGCATCGATCAGCTGTGGGCGCACCAGGCGGCCGCCATCGACGCGCTGCGCGACCGGCGCAGCGTCGTCGTCGCAACCGGCACTGCTTCGGGAAAGTCGCTGTGCTACCAGGCGCCGATCGTCTCGTCGGTCGTAGAGAGCCGACGCGACACCGCGCTGTTGCTCTTTCCCACGAAAGCCCTCGCCCAGGACCAACTGCGTGCCCTGCGCTCGTGGCTGGTTCCTGGTCTGCGCGCCGTCACGTACGACGGTGACACCGCCCGCGACGATCGCGCGTGGGCGCGCAAGAACGCCAATGTCGTGCTCACCAATCCCGAGATGTTGCACATGGGGATCCTCCCATCGCACCAGCGATGGGCCACCTTCCTCATGCGCCTCCAGTACGTCGTCGTCGACGAGTTGCACACACTGCGCGGCATCTTCGGATCCCACGTCGCTCACGTGCTGCGCAGGCTTCGTCGATTGTGCGAGCACTACGGCTCGCAACCGACCTTCTTCTTCGCGAGCGCCACGATCGGCAACCCGGGCGAGCTGGCGAGCGCGTTGTGCGGTCTCGACGTCGAGCAGATCGACGACGACGCGTCACCGCGCGCCGAGCGCGTGCTTGCATGCTGGCAGCGACCGTTGCTCGACGCGCACTCGGGTGCGCGGGCGTCGGCGAACGTCGAGGCGGCCGAGCTCCTGACCCGCTTCGTCCGTTCGAACTACCAGACCCTCGCGTTCACTCGCAGCCGGCGCGGCGCAGAAGTCGTCGCCCAGTACGCGCGCCGCCGGCTCGCAACATCCGCGCCCGAGCTCGCAGGTCGCGTCGCCGCGTATCGCGCCGGCTACCTCCCCGAGGAACGCCGGGCCCTGGAGCTCGACCTTTCGAGCGGACGGCTGCTCGGCATCGCGGCGACGAACGCGCTCGAGCTCGGTATCGACATCGGCGGCCTCGACGCCGTCGTGCTCAACGGCTTCCCGGGCACCCTCGCGTCGATGTGGCAACAGGCCGGCCGCGCCGGGCGCACGGGTCGGCGGTCGGCCGCGGTGCTCGTCGCGGGAGACGACCAGCTCGACCAGTGGTACGCCGCGCACCCGACCGAGCTGACGCGGCGCGCGCCCGAGCGCGCGGTCGTCAACCCGCAGAATCCCTTCATCGTGCGTGCGCAGGTCGGGTGCGCAGCCCACGAGCTGCCGCTGACGCCGGACGACGAGCGTTGGTTCGGCCCGGGCCTCGACGACGCAGTACGCGATCTCGTCCGCGCCGACGCGCTCACGCCGCGCGCGGGCCGTATGTATTGGTCGGGCGCGCCCGCACCCGCGCGTGAGGTCGGGCTCCGGAGCGGCTCGTCGGTCGAGTACCGGCTCCTCGACCTCGAAAGCGAGCGCACGATCGGCACCGTCGACGACGCCCGAGTCTTCTCGGTCGCGCACCCGGGAGCGGTATACCTGCACCAGGGTCGCCAATACCGCGTCGACCGTCTCGACCGCGACGAGCACGTCGCGATGCTCGAGCCCTACGACGACGCTGACGAATACACGCAAGCGCGCACCACAACCGACATCACGATCGTCAGCGAGGATGCCTTCACGCCGCTGGGCAATGCGGTCGTGCATCTGGGAACTGTCGAGGTCCGCAGTCAGGTCGTCGCGTTCCAGCGCAAGCGGATCTCGACGAACAACATCATCGAAGTCCGCGACCTCGAACTGCCCGAGCGCGCGCTGGTCACACGCGCGTGTTGGTACACCGTGCCGCCCGATGGGTTGGAGGCTGCGGGCATCGAGGCATCGGAACTGGTCGGTGCGGTGCACGCTGCCGAGCACGGCTTGATCGGCATGCTGCCGCTGTTCACGATCTGCGACCGCTGGGACGTGGGTGGGGTCTCCATGGCCCTGCATCCGCAGACGGCACAACCCACGATCTTCGTGTATGACGGCTATCCGGGTGGAGCCGGAATCGCCGAGCTCGCGTTCGACGCGGCGGAGCGTCACGCACGCGCCACGCTCGAGCTCATCGCAGCGTGCTCCTGCGACGACGGTTGCCCGTCGTGCGTGCAATCGCCCAAGTGCGGGAACTGGAACGAGTACCTCGACAAGCGCGCGGCCGTAGCGCTGCTGGGGATGATGGCACCCGAGCGTCATTTGCTTTCGCCGGGAGCCGCACCGGCGCGGTAGCCGGCAATGACCGGCGCATCGGCCTGGGCCCGCGCCCACGCCCGGGCATCGCCGATCGCGACCGTGACTTCGGCGGCGGCATCCCCCGTCGAACCTGTCTGCGCCGACGACGCGCGGCAACGACACGTCAGCAGGCGCGCGCCGTTGTCGATCGCGGTCTGCCGGGCTGCCGCACACGCGTCGGCGGGCGGTCCTCCGGAAGCGAGGACGTCGGCCGCGGTTAGGGCGGCCGCGTCGGCCGCGTTGTTCGCACGGGACTTCTCCGCGACGCCGAACCCGAGCCGCGCGACCGCCGTGCACAGCAAGAACGCGACCACCATCACCGCGATGACGAGCACACTGACGTTGCCCCGCAAGTCCCGCCGCGAGCGCGGCGCGTCCCGCTGCTGATCGACCCTCATGGCGTTTCGACCCGCATCACCGAACGGCCGTGCAGCGTGAGATCGGGCAGGAGCGCACCGATGAGCGGAAGATCGGTGCGGGAGACGTACGTGATCGCGACCTCGACCGGCTCGCCGACGCGACCGCGCCGAACGATGCGAACCATGGCGCCGGGAAGGTTGCGCCGACCCGCCGACACAATGCGCGTCGCGTCACGCGTCACCGTCGCTTCTCGCACTGCGTCGCGCGCCGCGTGCACCACGAGAACCTCGTCGCGCGCGACGAGGGCGATCTGGAAGACCAGCACCAGTAATCCGAACACCAACGGCAGCACGAGCGCCAACTCCACCGTTGCCTGCCCGCGGTCGGAACGCGCGCGTGAGCGCGCGCTCCGACCACCCGTGCGAGACACGGACATCAGAGATGTAGGAGGCCGTGAACGACGGTGTCGAACAGACCCCCGATGAGGTTCGTGTGCTTCGCCCAGGTGAGGACGAGCCCGGCGATCGCAGCGGCGGAGATCATCACCAGCGCGTACTCGGCGGTGCTCTGCCCGGACTCCGAATGATCACCGCGTCGCAGCAATGACAGCAAGGCGTTGGACAACAGTTGCAACACGAACGACCTCCCAGGTCGAGGAACGCACGCGAAGCGTGCGGGAATGGATCGGGGAAGGCGGGCGGATCAGGGACGGATCCCGGCAACGACCGCCGGGACCACCGTGAGCAGCGCAAAGGCGGGCAGGATGCAGCCCACGAGCGGAAAGCAGAGCCGGACGGGCACGGTGCGGGCCCGCGCTTCGGCGCGCCGACGGAGATCGGCGCGCAGTTCGGAAGCGAGCCGGGCGAGCGCGGGCGCGGCGGGCGATCCGAGACGCGCGCTCGTGCGCAGAACGTCGGCCAGGCAACGCGCGGCCGGCGAACGCCTGCCCATGTCGCGTAGCGCGTCGTCGAACGACTGGCCGATCGCGCACGCGCGCACCGCCGCGTCGAGCTCGCGCGCGATTACGGGCGGCGACCAACGCGCGCCGAGCTGCACTGCAAGATACGGAGTGTGCCCGGCAGCGACTCCGACGCCGACGAGATCGACGGCGACCGCGACCTGGCGCGCCATCTCGTCGTCGCGCCGCCGATCGCGGCGCGACCGCGCCGGCGCGCGCACGACGCGGCCGACAGTGCGGACCGGCGAACATCGCGCCACCCGAGCGAGCATCGTGTCGACGGCGCGCGCGATGCGACCGCGCCGTACGCGTCGGGGCGTCAACTTTCGCAGCCGCTCCGCCGCGGAGATCCGTCGCACGAGCGCGACGAACGGCAACGCGGCCCCGCAACCCCAGACGGCCGCGAGGAACGGGATCACGGCGCGCTCCCACTGCGAATGATGCTTCGCATCCACCAACCGCCGAGTCCCTCGAGACCGAGACCGAGCGCAAGACAGGCGCGACCGAAGGTGTTGCCGGTGAGCACCTGGACGGCGTGCGGATCGACCAGGGCCGACCACGCGATGTACGCGACGGGGGCGCCGGCGATCACGATCCCCGACATGAGCGCCTGGGAGGACAGGGCTCGTGCCTCGGCCGCGATGCCAAGGCGGTCGCGCAGCGAGGTGGCCAAACCGTCGAGCGCGTCGGCCGACCTGCCCCCGACGGATGCGCACACGGCCAGCGCGCCCGCGGATGCATCGACGCCTGCCGCGACGCGTTCCGTCGACCAGGCTCCCAGCGCCTGCACGAGCGACGCGCCCAGACGCATGCGCGTGTCGACGCGCGTCATGTCGGACGCGAGCGGACCTTCGCCCGTGGCGACCGCGGCGATTGCGGTCACAACTGTGCCGCCCGATCGCAGCTCCGAAGCCACGCGTTCGAGCGTCTCGGGGACCGCGGCCGCGATCTGTCGCGTTCGCCGCTCGTGCATCGTCAACACGATGATCGGGACACCGAATGCGACGACAAGTGCCAGAACGAATCCGATCTGCGGTCCGCCAAACCCGAGGCCGACGACACCCGCCACCGTGACCGACCAGATCCACGTCGAAAGCGCGCGCTCGGTTTGCACGTCGAGCGCCGCGGCGTCGAGCGCGCGCTCGACACGAATGCTCAGCCATGAAGGAACGAGCCGTTCGGCTCGCGTGCGATAGGCATTGGTCGCTCGCGCTGCACCTCCCATCCGGTCGGCTCCGCTGCCGCTCCGGAACCGATCTGCGACCGCATAGCGGCGCGCCCTGCGTGCGAACCACACCGCGGTCGCGCTGCCGAGCAACGCGATGATCAGGATGCGCACGAGAGCCACTCCCGGGAGATATCGACCTCACTTCGACGTGCCGGTCGCGACGGTGGCTCGCATGGGGCGAGCCGGCCGTCGACGCGAGTCAACAGCTTGTGCGTCCGTCCGTCTCGCCGTTGGCCGAGCTCCGCGACACTCACGATCACGCGGCGGCCGTCGCGACCGCGTCGGACCTGAACGATCGCGTCGATCGCCGAGACGAGCTGCCGTCGAATCGCGGACAGCGGCAAGGGCAGGCCGGCGCAGAGCGCGAGCGTCTCGAGCCGAGCGAGCGCATCGTCCGGACTGTTCGCGTGCACCGTGGAGAGTGAGCCGTCGTGCCCCGTGTTGCATGCCTGGAGCATGTCGAGCGCCTCACCGCCGCGAACCTCGCCGACGACGATCCGATCAGGGCGCATCCGCAGCGCGCTGCGGACCAGATCACGCACGCTGACCGCGCCGGTTCCTTCTGCGTTCGCGGGGCGCGCTTCGAGCCGCACGACATGCGGCTGGGCGAGCCGCAACTCGGCCGTCTCCTCGATCGTGACGATCCGTTCCGCGGGATCGATGGCCCGGGCGAGCGCGTTGCAGCACGTCGTCTTGCCCGAGCTCGTCGCACCCGACACAACGAGGTTCCATCCGGCCCGGACCATCGCGTCGAAGAAGGCGCCGGCCTCGGGCTCGACCCCGAACGCCGCGAGCGGAACGGCGCCCGCGCCGAATCGGCGGATCGAGAGGCACGGACCGTCGGGGGCGAGCGGCGGAAGCACGGCATGCAGGCGCGAGCCGTCGGCGAGCCGGGCGTCGACCATCGGCGACGCGCGATCGAGACGCAGCCCGAGCGGCGCCACGACGCGCTCGACGAGCCGCACGATCGTCGGCGCGTCGATCTCGCACACCACCGGAACGACCCTTCCCTCGCGTTCGATGAACACGCGGTCGGCACCGTTCACCATGATCTCGGTGATCGACGGATCGTCGAGCAAGGGTTCGAGCGGGCCGAGCCCTCCGACGTCGTAGACCAGCTGGTCGAGCACGACGTCGGCCGTCGCGCCGGCGAGCAACGGTGCCTCCTCGCGCAATATCCGCGCGAGTCGCGCACGGAGCTCCGGACGCTCCAGCACCGCCGGATCGAAGGGCGCGTCGAGCAGACGGCGGTGCAACGTCTCCCGAAGCACCGGATCGCGGCGCACCGGATTGTGAGGCTGGGCATCACGGAGCGACCGGTTCATGCGGCCTGCTCGTCGCCGAAGCAGCCGACCGCGAGCAGCGCACGGTGCAGAGGACGACCCAAACTGTCCGGCAGTCGGGTTGGGAGCACACCCGCGTCGACGGCACGCGCGATCGACGTGCGCGCGGCGATCGTCGCGAGCACGGGAAGCCCGAGCACGTCCTCGACATCGGGCTTGCCCAGCGACCGGCCGTGCTCGTCGATGAGGATTGCCCCGATCGCCTCGGTGATGGCCGGATGACGGACGGCCCGCCGCAGACCGAGATAACAACCCCGCACGACCACGACGCCGGTTCCCGCCACCTCGGCGAAGGCAAGCAGCGCCGGATCGTCGAGCCGGCCGAGGTCGCAGGCTGCCGGCCGCGGGTCGGCATCGAGCGCGACGGCGAGGGCAGCTCCGGCTTCCGGTGCCGCCGGCTGACCGTGGGCATCGCCCGCGGGCAGCAGGGCCAGCCGAGGCGCGACGTCGACCGTGAGATGGTCGAACGCATCTGCGGGCGCGCCCGGACCCGCACGCATCCAATCCAGCAATCCGGGAACGGGGTCGTGTGCGAGCCCGAGCACCGCCGGTTGGTCACCCGAAAGATCGACGATGCGCGCATCGGTCTCGCGCGCGAGTACGAGCGCGGCCGCGGCCGCGATCACCGAAGTGCCGGAGCCTCCCTTGGGCGACCAGAAGCACACGAGCATTGAAGTCTCCCCACGTCGGGGCGCACCGAGGCACAGCTCGCGGCGCGCGACAACTCGACGGGGAAGAAAGGGGGAAGCCGATGTGCACGCTAGGTGGGCACCGGCCGAACGTCAAGGGGAACGACGCCACCGGAACGACGGCGAGGGAGAACGTAGGCTTCGCGCTCGTGGAGGCTGCATTCTTCGACCTCGACAAGACCGTGATCGCAACCAGCTCCGTCATGGCATTGGGCGGAACGTTCTATCGCGGCGGCTTGATCTCGAAGCGCACCATCGTGCGCGGCCTGTACGCGCAGGTCGTCTATCTCCTCGTCGGGGCCGACGACAACAAGATGGAACGCATGCGCGAAGCAATGCTCGCGTTGACGAAGGGATGGGACCAGCAGCATGTGAAGGAGCTCGTACGCGAGACACTCGACGTCGTGCTCACGCCGATCATCTACGCGGAAGCGCTCGACCTGATCGAAGAACACCGCAAGGCCGGGCGCAAGACCGTGATCGTGTCATCGTCGCCCGCCGAGACCGTCGAGCCCATCGGGGAGTACCTGGGTGTCGACGACGTCATTGCGACGCGCGCCCGTCTCGACGAGAAAGGCCGCTATACCGGCGAGCTCGAGTTCTATGCGTACGCGTCACACAAGGCCGATGCCATACGCGAGATGGCGGTCGCCGAGCGGCTCGATCTGGCCGCGTCGTACGCCTACTCCGACTCGATCACCGATCTTCCCATGCTCGAGCTGGTCGGCCACCCCGTCGCGGTCAACCCCGATCGCGAGCTGGCGCGTGTCGCACGCGAACGGGAGTGGGAGGTCCGGTACTTCCAGAGACCGGTCCGGCTGCGCGATCGCGTGCCGGTCCCACCGAAAGGACCGACCCTCGCGGCCGGCGGCGTCGCGATCGCGGCGGGTACTGCGGCCGCCGTCTACATGTGGCTCCGCAAGCGCGCGTCTCCCGCGTCGTAAGCGGGCCCGCGCAAATGGGCGTGTGTGAGAAGTTTTTGGACCCCTCACACACGCCCGAATGCTCAGGCCTCGAGTGCTCAGGCTTCGCGCACCTTCTTGGCGATCACCGCACCGAGCGCGACGAGCACGAGGAGCAATAGCAGCTTCTTCACGATCAACCTCCTGCTGACGACGACGGGGCGACCTTAGCGGGCTCGCCTCGCCGTCGCATCCGTTCGCACGGGGGTGCCGCGTCTCCGCAATCGGCCACGGCGCCCGATAGCGTCGCCGTCGGAGGTGAACGGGGTCTGGTGGCCCCCCTCGTCTTCAAAACGAGTGGGACGGGCACTCCCCGTCCGGCGGGTTCGATTCCTGCCGCCTCCGCGAATGCCGGGCGGGCACGCGCGCCTCGCATGGTTCAGCCCGCGGCACCGAGCGGCGTGACCGGGGAGAGGACCCCTGGATCAGGGAGGCTCCGTACGGACACGAGCCGGCCCGCGGCGACTCGATAGAGCCCGGGACGCGCGGCATCGGGCGACTTGGCGGCTCCCGCTTGCACGCGCGTCGCGACGACGTATGTGCCGGTCGTCGTCGGTACCACCTGGGATACGTCCCACCCGTTGGATGAGAAGACCGTGACCGGCGCGCGCACCGCACGCGGGTCGACCCGGTCGATCCTCGCGGTCGCGCTCGGTTCGCTCGGCACCGGGACGACCGATTCCAGCAGGTACAAGCCGCCCGGCCCGAAGGCGACGCTCGCGGAATGGATCGTGCGCGGCAGGTACGAGCCCCATTTCCCGGGCGCGACGGCGAGCGGCGCGCCGAGCTCTCTCGGCACGACGATGGTCCGGAACCCTTCGCATCCGGCGGGCGGGCAGCTCACCGCAACGAGGTACGAGCCGTCGGGCGACCAGCGCAGGCTCGTGACGTTTCCGACGGTCAATGCCGAGCTCGACGAGGTCGACAGATCGAGAACGACGACGCGACCCGACGTTCCATCGTTCACCGGCGAGCATCGATCGTGGACGAGATCTCCCGCGCCATAGAGCGCGAGCCGGGATCCGTCGGGACTCACGTCGAAGGCGACCGCGTGCGTCACGATCGTCGACGTTCGGCCTTCGATGTCGGCGCGCACGACGTCGCCGCAGGCGTTCGAGCCGTTCTTGAGGGACAGGTACCAGAGTGCACGGTGGTCGTCGGTCGCCCGGGCGTACTTGATGTCACCGTGCTGGGTCTCGACCATCGTCGCGTTCGTGTGCCCGTTCGTATCCAGAGAGATGACGTACCGGCCGCGCGCCGAGAGCATCACCGTCCCCGGCTGCAACGAATCACGCACTGGGACGGCGGTGGTCGGCGACGTGGCGATCCGGATCGAGCCTCCTCCGGTCGTCCCGCGTACGACGGCAACCGTCGTCGCACCGGCGACGATCGCGGCCGCGACGCCGAAGCTCGACCATCGCCGTTTGGCCTGCGCGTTCCGACGGCGGCGGAGCACCTGTCGCTCGAGGTCAACGGGCGGCGGGAGCTCTTCGTCCACCGTGTCGCCGAGCGTGCGCAGCCGGGACGCGAGTTGCTGTTCGAGCGCGTCACGCATCGCGAATCCCGTCGCGCAACTTCGCGAGCCCGCGTGACAACAGCGACTTCACGGTTCCGAGCGGAATGTCGAGGATGCGTGAGATCTCTTCGTGCGACGCGTCGTTGTAATAGCGCAGGACGATGGCGGCACGCTGACGCATCGGGAGACGGCGCAGGGCGACCAGTAGCGCGTCGCTCGCAACGACGTCGACGGGATGAACGACGAGCGCGCGGACGTCGACTGTGCGCTCGTGTCGCGCCACGACCTGCTGATGACGGAAGTGCGACTTCGCGAGATTTGCCACGGCCCTGGCGAGGTATGCACCGAACGCGTCCGGCTCCCGCAGTGTGTCGAGCTTGGCCGCGACGCGCACGAACGCGTCGTGCACCAGATCCTCGGACAGCTCCCGCTCACCGGTCAGCATCAGCGCGAAGCGCATCGCGGCGGGCGCGTGCGTTCGGTACAGACGGTCGAGCAGCACCTCATTGCGGACTGCCAACGGGGCGACCGTCTGCACAACTTCCAGACGCTCGACCGGCCCCGCGAGTTTCACATTTTCATGTTGCGCGGCGAACGCCGCGAGCCGCCAGTCTCAGATGCCAGTCTCAGACGGCGAGGAGGTCGCGGGCGCCGGTGTCGGCGCTCGGGTGCCGCAGCTTCGACATCGCCCTGGCCTCGATCTGGCGGATGCGCTCCCGGGTGAGGTTGAAGTACTCGCCCACCTCTTCGAGCGTCCGCGGCTCGCCACGGTCGAGTCCGAACCGCAACGCGAGGATCTGACGCTCCCGCTCGTCGAGCGGGGCCAGCAGCTTCTCGATCTCGGCGGGAAGCAGCGCGGTGGCTGCGACCTCGAACGGAGACTCGACCGAGCGGTCCTCGACGATGTCACCGAGCTCGGCGTCGCCGTCCTCACGCAACGGCTCCGACAGCGAGAGCGGCTCGGCCGCGAAGCGCAGGGCCTCGGTGACCTTGTCCTCGGGCATCTCGACCTCGGCCGCGAGCTCCGAGAGCGTCGCGGGACGCCCGAGCTTGAGCTCCAAGCGCGAACGCGCCTTCTGCAGCCGGGCGAGGGTGTCACCCGCGTGCACGGGAAGCCGGATCGTGCGGCCCGTGTTGGCTATACCACGGGTGATGGCCTGACGGATCCACCACGTGGCGTACGTCGAGAACTTGAAGCCTTTGCGCCAGTCGAACTTCTCGACCGCGTGCATAAGGCCGAGGTTGCCCTCTTGGATGAGGTCGAGCAGAGGAAGGCCGGACGCCTGGTACTTCTTCGCGATTGAGACGACGAGGCGCAGGTTCGACTGAACGAACGTCTGCTGGGCATCCTCACCGTGGCGCGCGCCGCGGCGCAGCTCTCGCTTCTTGGCGGGCGTCAGACCCTTGCCGGAGTTCAGCTGCTCGCGGGCGGCGTTACCCTTCTCGATCTGCTGCGCCAGGCGGACCTCGTCGTCCTTGGTCAGCAGCGGATATTGCCCGATATCGGTGAGATAGAGCCGGACCAGGTCCTCTTCGTCCCGCTCAATCCGCTCCTTCGCCACCGATGAATCCTTCGTTTGGACAGCCGTCACCAGAAGTTCTTCGGATCGACACCCTCAAAGCCCGCCAGCTCGGTGCCCTCACCCCGTGCTCTGTACGATAACCACCTCGTCAAGCTGCCCATTCGAGGCGCGGGAGCGGCCAGGGTGTCAGGTTCAGACGGCCCCGGCGTCGAGGCCGACGTCGAGATCTCAGTGCTTACGGCCTGCTTCGACGCTCGCCCGGGGAGCGAGGGAGCGCTGCTCGGCGCGCTCTCTCACTACGTCGTCATGACCCGGCACGAGCCGGCCTGCCGAAACGTCGATCTCGTGGCATCGGTCACCCGGCCCGGCCGCTTCGTGGTGATCGAGAAGTGGGAATCGGCCGCCGCGGTCCAGGCGCACCTCGATTCGAAGCTCATGGCCGATATGGCCCAGGCCGCGATCGCATCCATCGCGTCGAAGCCCGAGATCGACCTCTACGACACGATCTCCGCCCACGACCTGATCTAGGAGCGGCAGCGGAGCCGACCGGACGGGAGGCGCAGCGCGAGCGACAAATAAGCACGAGCGGCAGCGGAGCCGACCGGGAGCGACAGCGGAGCCGACCGAAGGGGAGGCGCAGCGCGAGCGACCAATAAATGCGTCCCGTCTACTTCCGGCGCAAGAGGTCGACGGGGACCTTGGAGGGGCCTCGGTCGGCGGCGCCGGTCTCCTTGCAGATCTCGCGGATGCCTTGCCAGGTGACGCGCTCGGCCTGCCAGCACCGCTCGAACGCCGCGTCGGCCACGTTGGTGAAGCCGTGCTGCAGCCGGAAGTCGTAGAGCTGGCGCGGCCGCCGCACATCGATGCCGCGCCGGCGGGCCCGTCCCGCGGCATACGTGTCCCAGGCGGCGCGCTCGCCTCTCAAGAGCTGGGCGTCGAGGGGCGCGGCGGCGAAGTCCTCCGAGAGCCGATCCTTGGCGCGCAACATCATGACGGAGAGGTCGACGCGGGCTTGAGCGGCGGAAAACCGGCAGGGCCGCTTGTTGTCCTCGAAGTTGCCGCCCGAGATCCAAAGCACGACTCGCCCGTCGACGACGTCGGACATATGACCCGTGAGTGGCGCGAACAGTTCTTCGTCGACCGTCAGCGCGATGTCCACGCCGGAGGGGATGCCGGCGAGCGCGGCCGCCTCTTCGAGAAGGGAGATGATCTCGGCGACGTCGTAGGGAACGAGTGTGAAGGGATTCGGAGTGACGGTGATCGCGGTCACGAACCCTGGGCCGACGTTTGGAGCGCGGCGGTCGCGGCCTCGGCCATCTCGCGCGCTTGCTCGGTCGACTCGCGCGCGAGCGCCGCCAGCGAATCGTTCTCGTCGTCCGTGAATCCCGCGAGACGGCGGAAGTCGCGCGCCAGCTGAATCGGGTTCTCGTCGTCCTCGCCCCGGAAGCCGCCCAGGTTGAAGATCGCGTCGACCGTGCGCTGGAACTCGAGTGCGCGTTCGCGGCGTTCCGGGTCGGTCGCGGTCAGGCGACGCAGCCAGTCGGATCCCATCTTCACGTGGGTGACCTCGTCGGCGAGCATCCAGTCTTCGCAAAACTCGAGGATCGGATCGCCCGACTCGTTCCCGAAGTTCTTCATCGAGTTGAACACATCGATCGCCAGGCCCTCGAGCGCCCGGTTCACGCCGCACAGGCGCAGCACCGGGTCGGGGTTGCACGCGGCCGCGAACAGGAACGTCGACTCGGTGTACTCACCGATCTCGGTGCCCATGTGATCGCCGAGCTTCACCGAGATCTCGCAGTGCCGCGACTCGTCCCAGCACTGACGCGCCATGTCGAGCTTCAGCTGGAACGGCGCGGCTTCGTCGTCGAAGTCGTAACAGGTGCGACCCGCGCCCTCGAGCGCCTGGATCTCACCCACGAAGATGCCGTGCATCAACGAGCGCGATCGTTCGCCGGCGGCCGGCCGGTCGACACCCATGCGCGCGGGCCCCGTGTCGCGCTGGGCGATCCTCGGACCGCGTGGGTCGAAGATGCGATCTTCGATGTTCGTGCGCACGAAGCGCTCGTCGCGGGCCAGTTCGGACTCCGGAAGCATCTTCTTCATGAGACGCGGACCTCCTCGACCGGTTCTCCCAGGGTACCGGCACCGGCGATACCTCCCGACGCCAGGTAGAGCTTCTCCAACTCGACCTGGCGGCGGCCGGCGCGTTCCACTTTCTCGGGTGTATCGATGAGCGCTTGGAGCAACATCTCGCCGTCGCGCCAATCGTCGAATTCGTCTTGCAGGGCGAACTTGAGCGACCGGATCGTCGGGGCGTCGGTGATCGTGCTCGTCCCGTTGAGGTGATACGTGTACGCGGCGATGAACCGCGGGATGAGCACGCGGTAGACGCCGACGAGCTTCTCGATCGTGAGCTCTGGCGCCTCCGGTTCGCGGATCGCGTCCATGAACGTGACGAACGCGTCGTTCGGCGGCACGGTCAACCGCTCCGGGTTCATCTCGCGCAGCTCGGGCAACCGCTTGTGCCACAGCTCCGAGTGCCAGGCGTGGTGGTAGGTGTGACGACCGAGCACCAACTTCACGTCGAGCTCGGGGATCGTGGCGACCCACCCGCCGAGCACCTCGAAGAGTCGCATCTCGGCCCACTTGTAGTTGCCGACGCGCCGGGCCGATTCGTCGACCGCGAACAGCCCGGGGAGCTCTCGGCGGTCCCAGGGGGTGAACGGCGCGCGCGGCTTGCTCGTTTCGGTCATCGCGACGATTCTCACCGCGGCTTGACCGCTCGGTCAAGTAGCTCGAGGAGCTCGCCAGGAGCGCGATTCGGCGACGAAGATGCCGAGGAGGATGATCGCCACGCCGGCGTAGCCGGCCCCTCCGAGCCGCTCCCCGACCCAGAGGCCGATGATCCCGGCCACGATCGGCTCGAACTGGAGGATCACCGCAGCGCGGGCCGGCTCGACGAATCGCTGTCCCCACAGTTGCATCGTGAACGCGAGGGCGCTGCAGCACACCCCGGTCACGGCGGCGGCAACGAGAACGCGGGCGGTGACGTGACCAAGCCCGCCGATCGCGACCACGGGAACGGCAAGTACCGCGAACACGACCATCTGCCCCGCAGTGAGCGCGACCGGGTCGAAGTGCTGGGTGAGGAACCCGCCCATCAGGATCCATATCGCGAAGAGAACGGCACATACGAGCGTGAGCGCGTCGCCCGAATGCAACCGCAACGTCGAGCCCTCCAGAAGGAAGAGGCCAAGTACGGCGCACACGACCGCAACAACAACGTTGCGCGACGGAGGACGACGCGTCACCGCGGTCTCGATGAGCGGCGTGAAAACGACGAGCAATCCGGTGATGAACGCCGAGTTCAGGGTCGTCGTCCGTTTCAGTCCTTCGTTCTGGAACCAGTACGCCGCGAATCCGACTGCGCCGAAGGCGACCACCGCGAGGAGGAACTCCTTCCGTCGATACGACGTGTCAGCCGTCGACGGACCCTGCCAACCAGTGCGCAGCGCCAGCGGTACGAGCACAACTGCACCGATCAAGAATCGCAGCAGGTTGAACCCCACCGGGGTCACGTCCTTCAAGGCCGTCTGCACGAGCCTGAAAGTCGCTCCGTACGCGATCGTCGACGCGATCAGGGCGAGCTCGGGTACGAGCGGCCGCGCGGTTTCCCACGTGAGCGGGACAAACCCCCTCACACCGTCGGGATCCACGCTCCGCTCCACTTCGGTCGCTGCGCTGTCGTCTCAACCGGGCCAGCGATTGGTGATCGGGAGCCGGCGATCCTTGCCGAAGGCTTTTGGAGACACGCGGACACCTGGGGCGGCCTGGCGCCGTTTGTACTCATTGCGATCGATCATCCGCGCGACGCGGCGCGTGAGATCGACGTCGTGACCGCGCGCGATCAGCTCGCCGACCGAGAGGTCGTCTTCGACGTACCCCTCAATGATCGGGTCGAGCACGTCGTACGGCGGCAACGAGTCGGAGTCGAGTTGACCGGGTGCCAGCTCGGCCGACGGCGGCTTCTCGATCACGCGGCGCGGGATGACGTCGCGACCCGACCGCTCGTTGAGGTCGTTGCAGAGTGCGTACACGAGCGTCTTCGGGACGTCCTTGATCACTGCGAAGCCACCGGCCATGTCGCCGTAGAGCGTCGCGTAACCGGTGGCCATCTCGCTCTTGTTCCCCGTCGTCAGCACCATCCAACCGAACTTGTTCGAGATCGTCATGAGCACGTTGCCGCGGATGCGCGCCTGCACATTCTCCTCGGCCAGGCCCGGCTGCGAGCCTTCGAACATCGGCGCGAGCATGGCCTCGAAGGCGGCGTGCGCGGGCTCGATCGGCACGGTGAACGACCTGATCCCGAGATTCGCCGTGAGCGCCGTCGCATCGGAGATGCTGTGCTCACTCGAATATCGCGACGGCATCAACACGCCCGACACGTGCTCGGCTCCCAGCGCGTCGGTCGCGATGGCCGCGACGAGGGCGGAGTCGATGCCGCCCGAGAGCCCGATGACGACGTTCGTGAATCCGTTCTTGCGCACGTAGTCGCGCGTCCCGAGCACGAGCGCTTCGTAGACCTCGTGCACAGGTGACAGGATCGGTTCGATGCGTGGGGGCACGCGTGTGTCGGGCGGACGGCGCTCGGACACCTGGATCTCCGGCAGCGGCAATGCCTC
>JAUZEM010000410.1 GCA_030839005.1 Actinomycetota bacterium
GTACATGCTCGTGTTGCGGTGCCGTCCGCGGCGAGCTCGTTCTCGGCGAACAGCACGAGTGACCCGAGGAGCCGGACGTACTGGCGGACGGGGTCGACCTTGCTGTTCTTCCAGCGCGCGATACGCGCTCGGACGCGGCGTTCGTCGAGGCGGCCGGCGTGGGCCTCGAGCCACGACCGCCCGCCCAGGACGATTGATTCGGCCGCAACGCCGGCGCGGAGATGTTCGGGCATGGAATGCAACGTCGCGGCGACGTAGGACTCGATTGCCGAGCGGGCGCCGGCGTCGAGTGTCGGGCTCATGAGCGTGCGGACGACCTGCCGCTCGAACCAAAGCACGGGCGGAGCCTACCCAGCGGCTCCGGAGGGGATGGGCGCCGCCCGTGCGACCTGACATCTCGTGCAAAATGCGCGCTGGTCATCGGTCCTCGCATACCTCGCGCGCGCGAAATCAGGCGCGCAAGGCGGAGCCTCCACTCGGCCGCACCCTTCGCAATGGCGCGTAAGGTAGCTGAACGACTTCGCCGGGCGATCACATCCTTCGGTATTTTCAGCCCGTCGAACCGGGTGCGAAACGCTTCCCTATGGCACAACCGCGCACGTGGAGCCGTAATTTCATGGCGCCGGGGCTGGCGATGTCACTCGTCGCGGTGCCGTTTCTCGGTGCGATCGTCTCGCTCGTCGGGCGCCATTGGCATCCGAGCAGCGACCAAGGTCTCGAACTGCTCCGGATTCGCGACGTCGGTGGATCACACACGCCGTTGCTCGGCGCGTGGTCTCGTTGGGGTTGGGCGCATCCAGGTCCGGCGCTGTTCTGGATGCTTGCTCCGTTGTATCGAGCGCTCGGCACCAACGGCGTGCTCGTCGGCGTGGGCATCATCAACCTCGCGGCGGCGATCGGATTCGTGCTCATCGGTTACCGAAGAGGCGGCGACACCGGCGCTGTGCTCGCCGGGGTCACGGTCGCGCTCGTCACCCGCGCGCTCGGTCCGGGAATGCTGATCGACCCATGGAATCCGTGGGTTGCATTCCTTCCGTCCGTCGTGTTTCTCGTGCTCGTATGGTCAGTACTGTGCGACGACCTTGCGACGCTTCCCGTTGCCGTGGGTGTGGGCTCGTTCGTCGTGCAGACCCACTTCGGTTACACGCCGTTGGTGGGCGGCTTGCTCCTTGTTGCCCTGGGTGCGGCGGTCGGCTCGACGCTGAACCGTCGGCACCGCGGGTCAGCTGACCGTCAACCACACGCGGCTCGCCCATCCCTGTTTCGACGACCGTTCCTTCTGGCCGGCCTCGTCGCAGCCGTCCTGTGGGCGCCGGTGATCGTCCAACAGGTGACCGGGACTCCCGGCAACGTCTCCTCGTTGGCCACGTATATTCGGCACCCGCCGGAACCGGCTGCGGGCTGGTCACGCGCCCTCGGCACGATGGGCGAACAGTTGCGGCCATTCGGGCCGTGGGTAAGCGGCCACGAGACCACCGGACCGGGCCTCGAGCAAACAGCCTCGACGATCTGGGCCGACGTGACGATCGCGATGGTTGCAGCCGCCGGATTGTGGGCCAAGAGGCGTGGGGCGAAGCAAGCCGCGCAGTTGGCGGTCGTCACGCTGATCGCAGTCGTGATCGCCGTGGCCGCCACGGCGCGGGTCACGGGTATCTTCGCTCCGTACGTTCTGCGATGGTGGCGCGGCGTCGCCGCGCTCGCGTACCTCTCGATCGCATGGTCGCTGCTCTTCGGCCTCAGCCGACGTCGGATCCATGCCGTCGCGAAAGGCGCCGCCGCCGGCGGCATGCTCGCGGTGGCCGTGATCGAGTTGTTCGCGCTACCCACGCCGTTGCCGTTCGGACCGGTTTCGGCGGCAATAGGCGCGGTCGCGCGGCCGACCGCCGTCGCGCTCGACCGCGATCGGCGTTACCTCGTGCGCAGCGTCGACCGACGGTCGCTCTCGGCGCCGACCAGCGGACTGTTCTTCGCGCTCACAACGCGCGGCTTCCACGTCTTCAGCGATCGGGGTCCGGACGCGCTCCTCACTTACGGCAGCTGGCGCTTGGCGAGTCCGGACCAGGTCGACGCCGTCATCACGATGGTTGCGATTCCCGAGATCGATGCCGGGTGGCACGCGCCCGCCGACTCGCGGGTCGTCGCCACCTTCGATCCGCTCTCGACCGGGCAACGGGCACTCGTCCGGACGCTCGACGCGCGGATCCATACCGAGGTCGGCTCGAAGGCTTCGGAGCGGCTGTTGCTCGATTCTCACCGGGCACGGAGTGCCCTGGTCGACGACGGCGCCGATCGAAAAGACGTCGACGAGTTGGGCCGTCTTCAGGCGATCGGGGACGGCTTCGTCGTCGTCGTCTCGCCGACGCATTGAGCGGGATCATTTCCGTGCCCGCGAACGGGTGCGCGTGACGCGCCCGAGCTCGACCAGGGTCACCGCGGCGAGCACGAGGATGGCGGGTTCCGCCGCGATCCGGAACCGCTGCTGGCCGTAGGTCGAGGCCGCGACGATCGTCACGGTCACCGCGGTCGCGACGAGCGGCCAGACGAGCCGGCGCCGGCGCCGCACTATCAATGCCCCGGCGACCGCGAGCGGCGCCAGCACCCAGTACATCCATGTGCCGCGCATCTGCCAGACGCGCGGACGGCCCTCGAGAGACTCGAAGTCGACCTGCTGTCCCGGCGCGTACGCGCCCCAGGTGCGCAGCACGCGTACCACCGTCACCTTCGGGAGCGAGCCGAGGTGATGACGCGCGTAGCTCGTGCCGGCGCGCGTGTGCATACTCGCGGCCTTGGCCTCGTCGAAGTGCGGATCGGCGATGTCGAAACCTTCGAAGCAGGCCTTGGCCTGGGGGAGGGTGCGGGAGGCGACGCCGAGCTGCGAGAAGGTCTCGCGCCAGAGACCGAGCTGATCGCCGCCGTAGGTCGCGTCGCAGTTCGCTCCGTCGACGAGCGTCGCGACGTTGTTCGACACCGGCACGAAGGCGTGGAACCGCACCGCGTTGCGGATCGTCCACGGGGCAACCACGACCGCGGCGACGCCGAGCGCGGTCGCGACGAGCGGCCAGACGAGCCGGCGCCGG
>JAUZEM010000467.1 GCA_030839005.1 Actinomycetota bacterium
ACGATCGTCCCATGGTGGCGGCATCGCGACACGCCGCGCGCAAGACTCGCCGGCCCAGGAGCTCGATCAGTCCGCTGCGCTCGGCGAGGGGCACGAAGACCGACGGTGGAACATCACCCCGAGTCGGGTGACGCCAGCGGGCGAGCGCTTCGACGCCGATGATCCGCCTCGACGTCGCCAGGTACTGGGGCTGGTATGCGAGAGAGATCTCTCGTTGTTCGACGGCGCGCGACAGATCCGACAAAAGGCGGAGCTCCTCCCGGGCCGCATTGCCCAGCTCGGACGTGAACACGACCGCGGGAAGGTGCTGTTCGAGCGCGGACCGAGCGCACGCCTCGGCCTCGGTCAGCAGTCCCTCGGCGTCGTCGCTTCGCACCGAGACGCCAACGACGAACCTGGGCGCGAGTTGCGCCGTCGACGGCGAGGTTCGAGCGGCGGCGTCGATCGCCACGCGCACGAGCTCGGCGGCATCGGTCATCGGCGCATCCGGAGCAGACCGGCCGGCGAGCACGAACGATGCGTCGCCCAGCGCGCCGACGAGCTGCAAGTCGGCGAGTCGAAGAACGGCATTGTCCACCTGGCCGCGCAGCCTCTCACCCGCCGCAGTTCCCGCACCGGTCACGACCGCGAGCTGTTGGAATTCCACGACGGCGCACATCACCGTCCCATCGCTCGCGAACATCGACTCCAACTCGACGACGATGCGAGTGCGAGGCGACGACCGGTCCGCGACGCGCATCCGACGGTGAGTGGCACAAACTGTCGCGACGTGGATCCGTAGGTCGTTGACTCGGAACGGCTTCACAAGATACGCGAGCGCGCCTCGGCTGAGCGCCGCCTGCGCCACGTCGAGATCGTCGGTGCCGGAGATCATCGTCGCGGCGGTATCCGGCCATCGTTGTCGGAGCTCGTCGAGAAGCGCTAACCCGGACTCGTCTCGCAGGGCTACGTCGATGAGAGCCAGATCGAAGGGCTCGCGATCGAGGAGACTCGCGGCGGATGCGAGGTCGTGCGCGACGGAACACGTCGCCATGCTCTCGAGGGTCCAGCACGCGACCCGGCACAGCTCAGGGTCGTCGTCTACGACGAGAATTCTCGGCAGGCTCATGCACTCGACTCGACGACGGGCGCCGACGTCATCGCAGCACGCAGCGCCGAGAACATCTGCGCATTCGTGAACGGCTTGCGCAGAAGCGTGACCGTGCTCGGAATGGTCGAATCGTCGTCACTGCGCGAGTAGCCGGACATTGCGACGATGCGGGTTTCCGGTCGTGTCGCCTCGAGCCGCTCGATGAGCGCGAGACCGGACATCCCCGGCATCACCAGGTCGGTCAGAACGAGGTCGAATGACGCCCGCTCGATCGTCTGCAACGCTTCCGTCGCCGTCGCGACCGGCGTGACCTCGAACCTTCGTCGTTCGAGCAAGTGGGCGAGTGCGGCCCGCACCGCACCCTCGTCCTCGACGAGGAGGAGCCGCACCCCCTGACCATCGATGTCATCGTCGAAGGTTTCGGGGGTGCCGGCCGCGCTCGCGGCCGCGTGGCGCGGGAACGCGATCTCGAAGGTCGTGCCCTCACCAGGCTGGGAACAGACGCTGATCTGCGCACCGACAGAATCGGCGATGGTACGAACTGTTGCGAGCCCGAGCCCGGTACCTTTGCCCGGCTCCTTGGTCGTCACAAAGGGGTCGAAAATACGATCGCGCACGTCGGGATCGATTCCCGTCCCAGTATCCGTCACACTGAGAAGAATGCGCTCGGCGGACGAGTCCTCGGCATCGGCCCGCACCGCAATCCACAACACGCCTCCCTCCGGCATCGCATCCCGTGCGTTGAGGGCGAGATTGAGGATCACCTGTTCGAGGTGCGTCGGATCGGCGAAGACGTCGCAAGACTCCTCGGGAGTCGTGAGCTGGAGCTGCACATCCGCACTCAGGGTGCGGCGAAGCAGCGACTCGATGCCCAGCACCACCTCGGCGAGATCAACCGACCTCGGCGCGGTCGAGTCGCGGTGCGCGAACGTCAAGAGCTGGCGCGTCAGCGCGGCGCCGCGCTGCGCGGCGCGTTCGATCTCCTGTCGGTACTCCTCGGGCCGGCCACTCGACACCTCGCCCTCGAGTAGCTCGGCCGACGCTTGGATCGCCGCCAGAATGTTGTTGAAGTCGTGCGCGACACCGCCCGCCAGGCGTCCGACGGATTCGAGTCGCTGGGACCGGCGCAACGCCTCCTGCAGCTCGGCCTCGCGCAGTTGGTTCTCCCACTCGTCGGTCACATCGCTGAGCGAACCCAACAGGGCCCCGGGCGCATCATCGGTGGTGCTCAGCGGTGAGAAGCGAAGCCGGACGAATCGATCTCGACCATCCGCCGAGGTCATGCGCAACGTGGTCTCGAGGACCTGATCCTCGTCGAGCTGACGAAGTCGGTCGAACTGCGCGTCGGCGTCGTCGCGATCGTCGGGATGAACCAGCTGGAGAAGCCCACCACTCACGTTCAGCTCGTCGACCGGATGGCCGAGGAAGGCGGCGCGATTTAGGACTTGGCAGGCACCTTCGTCGATATCCAGTAGCGCGATCGCGTCCGGCGAGTCTCGGAGCATCGCTTGAACGCGCGCCTGCGACGCGCGCAGCTCGGCCTCGACGCGGCGCTGCTGCTCCATCGCCAGGTCGAGCGCGCGGTTCTCGGTCTGCAGAACACCGACCGCGTAGTTGCGACGTACGACAGTCCGCGCAACGACGGCTGCGACCAATGTCAGCAGGAGACCGACGAGGAGCGTGACCACGGGCAGCTGAGTGCCGGCGAAGGCATTCGTCGCTCGATCTTGGGCGACGAGCATCGTGAACTGTTGACCGCCCAACACGACGCGGCCGCTCCACCGAGTCAGCCCCGATACGGACGGGACGTTGCCGAGCACGAGGTCGGTCGAGTGCGCGCCGGATCCCGCGACGAGCGCGAATGAAGCTCCGACATCCGACGCGGCGGGGAGCGTGATCTGGAGAAAGATCGCACTGCCCGACGCGAGTGTCGAAGCGAATCCGAGGTCGAATGACGTGCCGCCGCGGTGATGCGCGATCAGCGTCGCGGCGCCACCGGCTGCCAGTGCGGCCGCGGCCTTTCCCTTCAGGAGCGTCGTGTCACCGACCGACGTCAGCTTCCCGCGGGATCCGCGGTCCCCGTCGACGAGCGCGATGCCGGCGAGGCTGGAGCTCGACGCAACGTCCGGGCCGAGCACGGTGACGAAGCGCTTGGGATCGCCCCCCGACGCCGCGACGACTCCGCTCGCGGTGGCGAGCACCTGATCGACCGCCGATGACAGCTGCTGCACGACGAGAAGCGCCGCGTTCGCGGGTCGATCGATTCGTTGGTGGTTGAGGCGGGTGACAACGTCCCGGGCCAGGACGTACGAGGAGGTGGTGAGTGCGAGGCCGATCGCAACGATCGTCACGCACGCCCTTGCGACTCGTCTGCGCACGGGGAGTTTCTTCGTCATGTCACGTCGGGGACTGGATCGGCCTCGCCCGGCTCACGATGCTGCCACCACCACAGCAGGGCACCGGCACCCGCCGCCAGGACGAAGAGGACGAGCCACAAGACCCAGAGGGCGCCGCTGCCACCACGGCTCGACGTGCTCGACGCCAGGCGCGGATCCCGCAATCCAGCCGCGGTCGCGGCGTTCGAAGTCGCCGCGCCGCCGGTCGCGCCCGGCGTCGAGCCGGTCGAGCCGCCGATGCCCGGCCCCCCGGCGCCCGCGCCGCGACGACTTCCACCATTCCCGGTTCCGCCCCCGCGGTTCCCGCCGCCGGTGGAACCCGGCGTCGAACCGTTCATCGCGGGCGTCGTCGGCGTACCGCCGGGATCGGTCGGCCCGCGAGTCGTGGGGGCCGGAGCGATCGTCGTCCGGCGCGCGGTCGTCGGCGTCGTCGGCAGAGGGTTACCGGCAGTGGTCGTGGTTACCGGTGGGTTCGCCGTGACGGTAAACCCGTGCGGCGTATAGGAGGTCGTGAACGACGGCAGCCCGTCGGTGAAGCACACCGCGACGATCAGCCCCGCCGTGGGCGCCGCGTTGCCCGGCACCGTGAAGGACCCGTGCCACGATCCGTCGACGCCGACCGGGATGTTCGTGGAAGACGCCAGGGTCGTCGACGTGATCTGGACGTAGTCCTGCGACGTGTCGGTGATGCCCGGCGAGCACGCCGTGCCGCTGACGTCCACGACCGTCCCGGGCGGCCCGGATGAGGGGGAGACGACAAACGACTGCACGGCCGCCCCGGCGACGCCCCGGGTCGCGAGACTCGCCACCGCGATCACCGCGATCGCAACCACCGCACCGAGCGTTCCCCGGCGGCGCGGTCCATTCGCCGCTCGAGCACCCCTCGGATCAGCGGCTTGCTGCCGGCTGGTCATGCGACCTCCTCGCCACACCACGAAAACGGTGACCTGGAGATCGGCGCATTTTGCTCTGAGACTGAAATCTTGTGAGATTGTTGTGCTTGCGTTGATGGGCCGCGATCGCCCCGGCCGGGAGCCGGCCGTTTCCCGGCGGGCTGCGCCTCACGTCGTCGCCCGGACGCGCCGATAACCGAGGCGGCCCGGACACGCGGCGGATACGGACGCACACATGCAGGCGGAAGCCAGGCAAGCAGAGCACGGCCGAGAGCCTCGGGCGCCGCGGGTCCTCGTCGTCGATGACGACACCGTCGTGCGCCGGCTGGTGCGAGACGGGCTCGAACGCGAGGGTTTCGAGGTATCCGAGGCCGGCGACGGATCCGCCGTCCTCGACGAGGTCGGTCGCATTCAACCTGACCTCGTGATCCTCGACGTCAATCTTCCGCTCGTGGGCGGCTTCGACATCTTGCACCGACTCCGCGAGAGCTCGACGATGCCGGTCATCTTGCTGAGCGGACGCGTCGCCGAGATCGACCGCGTGCTCGGACTCGAGTTGGGCGCGGACGACTACGTCGTGAAACCTTTCTCGCCAAGAGAGCTCGCGTCTCGCGTTCGAGCCGTGCTTCGGCGCGTCCACGACGAGGATCGCACGCGAGTGACCTTCGGCGAGCTCACGGTCGACACCGCGCGTCGCGCGGTCCACAAGCGCGGTGAATCGATCGCCCTTCGCGCGAAGGAATTCGACCTGCTCGCGTTCCTCGTCGCCACGCCACGGCGTGTGTTCTCGCGTGAAGAGCTGCTCGAGAAAGTGTGGCGATCGATGCCGGGTTGGCAGGACCTTGCCACTGTGACCGAGCACGTTCGCCGGGTTCGCGTCAAGCTCGAGGACGATCAAGAGCACCCGAGGTGGATTCGTACGGTGAGGGGGGTCGGGTACGTGTTCGAGCCCTGAGCGCCACCGCGAAACGCAACGAGCAAGCGCTCTTGACATGCATGCGGCAGCGACTCGGGACACCGACATCCTCCTCGGGTGCTCGACCGAGTCATCGGCGAGATCGCCGGTCCGCGTGTAGCAACCGACACCCAACAACCGACAACAACTGCTCGCCGGAGTTGGATGTTCGTTGCTGGATGCCCGTGCTCGCCGCCGTCGATATCTCCTCCGCAACGTCTCACGATGATGGAGAGAGTCGGATGATCGACGCGGACCAGTTCGCCGAGTGGCAAAACGCGACCACGGAGCCCTTCGCGAGGCGGCGCTCGGGCGCCGACCAGACGGTCGAGGACGCGAACATCCTGATCGTCGACGACGACCCGGACGTGCTACGGCTGACCATCCACCTGCTGGAGCGAGGCGGGTTTTGGCGCATCGACACGGCTGCGGGCGGCCGAGAGGCGCT
>JAUZEM010000488.1 GCA_030839005.1 Actinomycetota bacterium
CTGGGGCAATGCCCTGAGCGAGGAGTCCTTCGTAAGCGGCTCGAGCGTCTTCGACCGCGGCCGGATACGGGTGTTCGGGAGCGAGTCGGTAGTCGAGCGTGATGGCTTTGGCGCCCGCTCTTCGAACAAGATCACCAACCAGGGGAACCGACGCGGTCGCGGTGCCGATGACATAGACACCCCCGTGAAAATAGAGGATCACGTTCTCGGCCTCGTTGCCCTCGATGGTGACCTCGACGCCGGCGACACCTCCGATCTCAACCGGCTTCTGCTGGATATCGGGAGCCACGGGCACTTGTGCCATGAGTTCGTTGAACGCCTTCCGCACTGCCTGGACATCTCCGCCGCCGTCGAACTGGCCCCCGCGCAGGATGGCATCCAACTGGAGCTGCTGCTCTTTGCTCATCAGTACTCTCCCGTCTCGGAGTCGGCGGGCGCGAGACTCCTTCAGGATGCAGCCGAGGGTCGTGGATGACCCCAGGGAGAATGCCGGGTAGCGGCTCAGTTTGGATCGACGGGCCCGCTTCGTCTGACTTGCCCGACGCGGCGACGGGCACGACACTTCATCGCCGGATCGAGAGACGGGAGCGCGCCGATGAGCGAGGTCAGCGCGACGTCATCGGCGGTGGCACTCACCGCGGCACTCCGGTCAGGAGTCCTCTCCGCCCGCGACCTGCTCGAGACCTATCTGGAGCGCATCGAGCGGCTGGATCGCGACCGCGTGAACGCAGTCGTCACCGTCGACGCCGATCGTGCCCGCCATGCCGCGGCGGCGGCCGACGACGCTCGGGCTCGGGGCGAGGTGCTCGGCCCGCTCCACGGTCTCCCGGTGACGGTCAAGGACGCGATCGCGACCGAGGGCATGCGAACGACCGGCGGAGCAGTGGAGCTCGCCGAGCACGTGCCCACCGAGGACGCGCCGGCGGTCGCTCGGTTGAAGACGGCTGGGGCGATCGTCTTCGGCAAGACCAACCTGCCGCGTTGGTGTGCCGACAGCCAGGCATTCAACGACCTGTTCGGCACGACCAACAACCCGTGGTCGGCCGCGCACGTCCCGGACCAACCGCAACGCCTACCCAAAGTCGCAAGCAGCACTTCCGGGATGGGCCTCGCGAACACCGTGTTCGGCGCGTGCGAGACGAGCGACACGGGCGTAGGCAGGACCTCAAAGCTTGCTTGCCTCGAGCTTGCTGATGGTGCCAGTGTGCGCCCACACGATCAAGAGGAGCCGTCATGGCTGACAAAGAAGACACCGTCCGGCGGGGCTACCAAGCGTTCGGCGAGGGGGACATGGAGCACTTTCGGGCGATCTACGTGCCCGATGTTGTGCAGCGCCAGCCGGGCAACAACCAGACCTCCGGTGAGTACAAGGGGGTCGACAACGTCCTCGGGCTCTACGGTAGGTTTTTTGAGCTGTCGGGTGGCACCTTTTCGGTGGAGCTGACGAGCGTGAAGACCCAGGGCGACAAGGTCGTCACCGTCCATCACGCGAAGGGCGCGCGCGAGGGCAAGACCCTCGATGCCGACGAGACCATCGAGTTCACGTTCTCGGGCGACAAGATCTCCCGCCTCGACGTGGGGTACTCGGACGAGGCCGCCGAGGACGCCTTCTGGGCCTAGCTGACGATTGCGCGGCGGGTCGCACCGCGCGGTCGATGCGGTGACCTTTGGGTTGCGGCACACCGCTGGCGACGCGATCGGCCGCAAAACGTCGCGCAACGCGCACGGCACCATTTTCGGCACCACTCGCGGTGCTAACACCCGAAAACGCACAGAGCCGGTGCTCGCGCACCGGCTCTGACCTGCGATTCTCGTTGGTGGCGGGGGTACGATTTGAACCTACGACCTTCGGGTTACGAGCCGGCCCAGTGACGTGACAATCGGTCCCGTCTACTGCCGTGCAGTACCGGTGACAAGGTGATTCGCGAGGCGTTCGTGACGTCTACTCCCCTCTGCTCCCGCCCAGTACGGCGATGAACGGCAGAATTCACGGCACCACGCGCGATGCAAGACGACGAGTCGCGTCGAGTGGTGCACGTCAGGGATAGACGCGCCGCGCGCTGCCCGGGTTGCCATTATGGGGTATCCCCGTACGGCACTTATGCCTCGCGAGGGTGGCGGTTTGCGGCGTGTTATTGGGGCAGGTTCGACGCGGTCCATGGCCGGTCCGTGTGGTGTCCGCGTTGAGATCGGTGATGGGCGGTTCAGTCTTTCGCGAGCGTTTCAAGTTCGGCGATCGCGTACCGCATGATGGCGTCGCGATCACGGCTCGGATCGTCTCGGTCCACAGGCACGGCGCTCAATGCGGCGCGACTGTCCGCGATGGCGCGCTTCCTCGCTTCAGCGATGCCCTCGAGGTTGACGGCAGGTACCGGCAAGGTGCCGTCGGTGAGGGCGTGGTCGACGGCGAGCGCCGCATGCCAGCGTTCACTGGCGGCGAGAACCGGGACGGCGAGTTCGAGCATGTGTGCGCTCGACGAGTAGTCGCCTATCGCGAAGGACTCGCTGAGCGCCCGTCCGAGGTGGCGCGCGGCCACGATCGTGTCGCCATCGCGCCAGGCAATGAGCGCGAGCATTGACATCGAGCGATCGCGCACGATGTTGGACGCGCCGAGGTCGCTGAACCGCAGGGCGTCCTCGAAGCTGGCGATGGCGCGGCTCGGATCGCGGTCGAGGTACGCGAAGCCGACCGCGTAGTGAGCGAGGGAAAGGGTGCTCGGGCCGCCGAACGCCTGCGCGCGCTGGAGCGAGTCCTCGGCGGCGATCAGGGCGCGCGACATGTTTCCCACTAACGCGAGGTAGATCGCAAGATTGCAGCCGGCGGTAATGGCCGTGGGGTCGTGAGGGTCAACGTTGGGATCTGTGGCGATCCGGTCGCAGGCGTCCTCGAGAACGGCGAGGCAGCCATCCATGTCACCTAACTGGGCGAGGCTGATCGCGCGCAGGACCAGCGCGTCCAACTGCAGATTGACGGCAACGTCAGGATCGCCGAGCACGGAGTCGGCGATGCGGAGCGCCTCGAGCATGTCGGCGTCGGCGAAGAACGCTTTGAGACCCGCGGCGTGGCGTACGCACTGCCACGGCGTCGGGTCGGCGCCCATGAGTACCAGGGCGCGCACGGCCCAGCCGCCGACCTCGCTGCCGCGATTCCACGCCGCTTCGCGTGCGATGGGGACGATCAAGCCGCAGACGAGCGCCGATTCCCCGGCATCAATCGACCAGTCGACCGCAGCACGCAGATTGTCGGTCTCGCGATCGAGACGCGCCCGCGCACGCACTTCGTCGGGTCCGTAGATGGTGCGGCCCAGCTCGGCGGACACGGTGACGTAGTGCTCGGCGTGGCGACGCCGGTACACATCGACATCGCCCGTTTGTTCGAGGCGCTCGAGCGCGTACTGCCGCAATGTCTCGAGGAGCTGGTAACGCGTGGTGCCGTCGGGAGTCGGCTCCGCCACGAGCATCGACTTGGCCACCAGCTCGCCGAGTGCGTCGAGCACGTCGAAGCGCACGACGGCAGCGTCGGCAACCACCGACTGCGCGGCCGGGCCGTCAAACGATCCGACGAACGTCCCGAGGCGATCGAACACCGTCCGCTCCACGTCACGCAACAGTGAGTACGACCAGTCGACGGTGGCGCGCAGCGTCTGGTGGCGCTCGACCGTTCGGCGGCGGCTACCGGTGAGCAGCCGAAAGCGTTCGTCGAGGAGCGCGGCGATCTCGGTGGGTTGGAGGCTGGCGACGCGGGCGGCCGCGAGCTCGATGGCGAGCGGGATGCCGTCGAGCCGACGGCAGATCTCCACCACGGGCGCCGCGTTGGTGTCGTCGACGCGAAACATCGGAGCCGCGGCCGCCGCCCGCTCGGCGAACAGCGTGGTGGCATCCGTCGACAGCGCCGCGGCCGCCGTCGACAGCTCGGGAACCGGGAGCGAGCGGATCGGCCGGAGCTGCTCGCCGTCGATGCCGAGCCCTTCCCGGCTGGTTGCCAGCACGCGCACGTGCTCGCAGCCGCGGAGGATCGCGTCAGTGAGGTCAGCGGCGATGTCGAGGAGATGCTCGCAGTTGTCGAGCACGATCAGGCAGTCGCGTCCGCGTAGGTGATCGAGGATGCTGTCGCGTGCCGACATGCCGGCGCGCGGAACCACGCCGAGCGCACGTGTCACGATCTCGAGGACCGCTTCCTCAGCATCTGCGGCGGCGAGCTCGCACAGCCACACTCCGTCGCGTGCCTCCGGAAGCACCTCGGCCGCGACGCGCAGCGCGAGGCGCGTCTTTCCGACTCCGCCGACCCCGGTGAGCGTGATAAGTCGGTGCGCCCGCACGAGGGTGCTCAGCGTCTCGACGTCGTCCTCGCGGCCGACGAAGCTTGTGAGTTGCGACGGCAAGTTGGTGGAGTACGCGTCGAGGGATCGAAGTGCCGCGAAGTCACCGGCGAGTCCCGTCGCGTCGATCTGGTACACGCGCTCGACATGCGAGAGGTCCCGAAGGCGGTGCTCGCCCAGGTCTCGCAGCTTCGCATCGTCCGCAAGTCTCACTTCGCGCACGAGCAGCGCGACCGCTTCGGAGGCCACGATCTGGCGGCCGTGAGCCAACGCCATGATGCGAGCGGCGCGGTTCAACGTGGTGCCGTAGTAGTCGCCTTCCCGCTCGGTCGCCGGGCCGCAATGCACCGCCATACGCACACGCGGGACGCCAGTATCTCCCCAGACCGCCGACTCCAGCGCGTGCTGTGCGCCGATGGCCGCGGCGATCGCGACGGCCGGTTCGTCGAATACGGCGAGCATCCCGTCCCCAGTCGTCTTGACGACAGTTCCGCCCCGTGTCTCAACGCTGTGCCGCAACAACTCATCGTGTTGCGCGAGCGCGCGGCGCATCGCATCGCCATGCTGTTCCCACAGACGCGTAGAACCTTCGATATCGGTGAAGAGAAATGTCAGTGTCCGCGAGCTGCCGCCATCGCCCATGCGGCATTCTCGCAGAGGTGATGCGTGCCCGCCCGGCCGCGAGACGTACCACGGCGCCGGCACCTGCGCTCGCAACTCCACAGGCACACCACCGCGCCACCACCAGAGCGCGAACCACGACACCGACCCAAACATGCCTCATAACACGCGGCTGAGCTATCACCTATCGCCGGGACTGTGGCCCGTTATGGGTGGTGGGCGACGTCTCGACGAGTTCTTGCGCTCTTTACAGGACAAGGCCCGACGAGTAGACCCGAATCTCGGGTGCAGCCGTGTGTGCTGGACTCGAATGGAGGTTGTGATGCACCTACGTATCAACGATGTCACCGTGTCCCCAGCTCGTGTCGACGAACTCCGCGAGGTGCTCTCCAACAAGGCGCTGCCGGTCGTCATGGCCCAGAAAGGCTGCCAAGGGCTCCTGTGCGCCGCGGATCGAGCGACCGGCAACTGCGCGATCGTCAGCCTGTGGGACTCGAAGGCGTCACTCCAAGCGAGCGAGCAGGCGATCGCCAGCATCCGCAGCGAGACCGTGGACGCGGTGAACGCCCAACTGAACAGCGTCGTCATCGCTGAGGTGCTGCGCGAGGTCAGGCTCGCTCCGACCCAGGTGGGAACCCGGACGCGGGTCGTGCGGCTCGTCGCCCCGGCCGGCAGCACCGACAAGCTGGTCGACTTCTACGAGACCGAGGCCGTGCCACGCCTCGAGGCCCAAGCGGGTTTCCTCACCGGGCGGCTCATCCGCGAGGTTGAGCATGACGGCCGCTTTGCAGCCGTGAGTCATTGGGCCGACGCGACTGCCCTTGCGTCAAGCGAGAAGAACTCAACCGGGTTGCGCGATCAGGTCACCAAGACGATCGCGGGAGCCTCGATCGAGCGAGTCTCGACCTCCGAGATCATTCTCACCGAACGCACCACGTAGTCCGAACTACACGCGAGAGCGCCACGGTCGGTAACGCCTTGAAGACGTCAGCGCTGACCGGCGAGACGTGCGACTCCCGACCGAACCAGACGCGCCGTTGTCGAGAACCTTTGGGATCGCTGTTCAGCGGAGTGTCCCCAAACGCGCGTCCCATATCAACGCGCTCGGGGTGCCACCGATCGCCGGCTATATGGCGCAATCAGCAACGGAGCCAAACTGCTTCGAGACCGTGGCTCGCGAGCAGTACGACCTTCCGGTTATTGGCCCGATGCGATTTCGGCGACGTACGTCGTCGGCGCGACTCGCACAGTCGAGTCGCAGTACAGAACGACACGCGATGGGAGAAAACGGAACACGACAACATGAACATGTCGCGCTCCTGACCGAAACGCGCGACCTTCGGGTTGTATGGCACCACGCCGGCGACGAAACTGCCGCGTTACGGCACCAATTTCGGCACCACACGCAGAAGGCCCGGTGCGATTGCACCGGGCCTCACCTGCATTTTCGTTGGTGGCGGGGGTAGGATTTGAACCTACGACCTTCGGGTTATGAGCCCGACGAGCTACCAGGCTGCTCCACCCCGCATCAAGTTGTCAGTCCGCTGCTTTTGCCACGCTATGGGGATCCGGTCAAGGCCCCTTGATGCCGATGCGGAGCAGCCCGCGCGCTGAACCCGGCTCCCCAATCACCCGAGCGTCGCCGCTCGCGTGCGACTTCGCGCTGTACGATGGCGGCCCGTGCCCGGCTCGCGTGCTCGCAACGCACCCCTCGTCGTCGCGATCATCGCGGCCGCCGTGGCGCTCCTGATCGCCACGGTGCACCTGTTCGTCGTGCCGCTGCCGGGGCT
>JAUZEM010000489.1 GCA_030839005.1 Actinomycetota bacterium
TCCGGATTGGTTGTCACTCGCACGGTGGTGGTGCGCGCGGCCGTGTCGTCGAGTTGCAGGAACTCGACGGAAGTGCGCAGCGGCGATTGCCTCCATGTCGCCCGGGTCGTGTCGACGAACGCGTTGAACGGTGCGATGGGTACGGTGCCATCCGGCCGCAGGGACGGACCCGGCCAACCGGTCTGCGGTCCGGGAGTGGTCGTCGGTGCCGAAGAACCGGCGGCGGGTGTCGACGGCGTCGCCCCTGTGCTCGTGGATGCCGCTGTCGATGCGCCCGCTGTCGAGGACGTAGTCGTGGTCTTCGACGGGGTCGTCTGCTCGGCGCTGCTGCTACACGCCGCCGGCCCCGCGGTGAGCGCCACGAGGATGAGCGCCACTGCGATACGGCGGACCATGTCGGACATACTTGGATTTCCGACCTTCATAGGTAAAAGGTATAGGAGCATCCGTGGACATCGTCTGTCTCGTGTTCGACGGCATCACCGCGCTCGATATCGTCGGGCCCTACGAGGTGTTGCAGCGCCTGCCTGGAGCGGACGTCAAGTTCGTCGCCGGTTCCGCCGGTGAGATCCGCACCGACAACAAGTTTCTCGCGCTGGTCGCCGACTATTCGCTCGACGAGATCAAGGGCGCCGACGTGCTCGTCGTGCCCGGCGGGTTCGCCACGCGCGCGCTCGAGGGGGACGATGATCTGCTCGCGTGGATCCGCGCGATCGACGCGACGACGACGTGGACGACATCGGTATGCACCGGCTCGATGCTCCTCGCGGCCGCGCGCCTGCTCGAAGGCAAGGAGGCGACGACGCATTGGGCGTCGCTCGAGCGGCTGAGAGAGTACGGCGCGATCCCGACGGGTCACCGGGTGGTGGAGCAGGGCAAGATCATGACCGCGGCCGGCGTGTCGGCGGGGATCGACATGGCGCTCACGTTGGCAGCGCGCATCGCGGGTGACGAGTTCGCGCAGGCCGTGCAACTGGGCATCGAGTACGACCCGCAGCCGCCGTTCGACGCCGGGTCGGTGGCGAAGGCGCCCGCGCGCGTCGTCGAGCTCCTACGCGCGATGTATGGAGCGCGCGACATGTGACGGGTACCGTCGGGCAGAGAGCGACCGGAAGGAACCGCATGCGGGGCACGACACGAGGCCGAAGGATTGGCGGACTGCTCGCGACGCTGAGCATTGCGGTCGCGACCGCGGGATCTGTCGCCCGTCCCGCCGCGGGCGCCGGGCCTTCGATCGCCCAGTCCCGTCCCGCTGATCCCGTGGTCGTCGCCGGCTCGCTCGTGCCGTCGTTGAACAATGTGCCGGTCGGCGACATTGTGGCGTTTCGTTGGTCGAATGGATGGCTGCAGGTGCCGGTACAGGTCGATCAACGCAAGCGTGTCGAGCTGAACACGGTCTACGGCCTGTCCGCCAACGCGACGAACCCCGTGAACGTCGTCGTGTACGCGGATCCGAAGACGTATGCCGGCGCCGGCAGCGGAATGCTTGGCGGCCTCGACGAGATCGTGGTGATGGCCCGCGACATGGGTACGCAAACCTCGTCGGCCTTCAGCGAGCCGGCCGGGGTGTCGCACAACAGTGGCGTGCGCGTCAAGGCGGACGACCCGCTCACGGGCGCAACCGCGTCGTTCTACCTTTTCCGCCGTTCGGGAACGACCTTGACGCCGGGTGCGGGCCACCACAACGTCGGCTACACGTTCCGACTGCTCTCCGGTGATTACAAGTCCACCTACGGCTTCAGCGCGGGTCCGAATCCCGAGAACTCCGTTGTGTCGACGGCTTCGTACACGAGGCATTTCGGCGACCGTTGGCTCGACGACCAGATCGTGCTGAAGGCAGGCGCCGCGACGCGCGTCGACATCGTCGATCGTCACAAGGCGCTGTTCGCGCCCGGGAACTGCACTCGATCGGAAGACACGTTCGACAGTGGCGAAGGCGCGTTCATCGCGAACATCGTGGGCCCGGTGCGCGCGATCCGCAGCTACATCGGCGCGAACAGCGGCCCGTACACCGAACGTACGCACCTCTTCTACGACCGGCGAGAGGACATCATCACCGACCTGCGCGTCCATCCCATCCCGAGCATCATGGATTTCTGGGATTACAGCCCGGCCGCGTGGGGCATGCGCTACACCAACTCGCGCAACCTCGGTGGTGTCGACGTCGATGGCGCGCCCGACTCGCCCGCGAGCGGCGCACCAAATTGGGAGAAGGTCGACGGCCCGCAAGGCTCGCTGACCCACGTCGAACGCGTGAACACAAATATCAGCGGCATCAGTAAAACGAACTACTACTACGACAACGCCACCACGCCGAACCCGGTGACGCAGTGCACCGGCGACAAGTTCTCCTATGGCGCGAGCGGCACGTGGGTCACGAGCAGCATTGCCGGGACCGACCCGCACCAGGGCTATACGAACTTCTTCCAGGGGCGCGACACACTTTTCTTCGAAGCGCCCGGGCAACCCGTGTCAGTCGCGCAGAATCACAACCGCCAGATATACAACCCACTGACTTTGGCGGCATCACTGTTCAAGGGTTAGCGCTTCGCATATCACCGCTTCGTAACGGAAACGCACGAACTCACCAGTTCACTTGTCGTGCA
>JAUZEM010000529.1 GCA_030839005.1 Actinomycetota bacterium
CTCGGCGATCGGACCGAGATCGGCGCGGCCGACATCGACCGCGCCGCTTGGATGCGCGAGGACATCTGGTGATCCGCCGGACTCATCGATGGGAGCGCGGCGACAACTTCCCGATCCGCGACGCGGACCTGCTCGACGTGATGGTCGACGCCAAGATGCCCCGGGTGCTCCTCGGCGAGGGCGACCGTGCCGGCGCGTTCGACGCGCCGCGGGTGGCGATCGTCGGCACCCGTGCCGCGACGCCGATGGGCATCGCCGACGCGCGGGAGATCGCGGCGTTCTGCGCGGGCGCGGGCATCACGGTGATCAGCGGACTCGCGATCGGCATCGACGGCGCCGCGCACGAGGGCGCGCTCGACGCGGGCGGGCTCACGGTCGGCGTCGTCGCGACGGGACTCGACGTCGTCTACCCGCGCCGTCACGAGCGCCTGTACGCGCGGGTGCGCGAACAGGGCCTGATCGTGGGCGAGAACGGCTACGGAACCCAACCGCTGCCCTGGCGCTTTCCCGTCCGCAACCGGATCATCGCGGCGCTCGCCGACGCTGTTGTCGTGGTGGAGGCGACCAGCAGCGGCGGTGCTCGCATCACCGCGAACGACGCCGCGCGCTTCGGCCGCGACGTCTATGCGCTTCCGGGTTCGCGTCGCAATCCCGCCGCGGCCGGCTGCAACGCGCTCCTGCTCGACGGCGCGAAACCACTCCTCGACCCCGCCGACGTGCTGTTCGCCATCGGCCGCGGGGGAACAGTCGTCGGCGGTTGGTCGGCGGCGCCACCGCCACTCGACCCCGACCAGCGCGCCGTGCTGCAGGCCCTCGCCGGCGAGTCGGCGACGATCGACGAGGTCGAACGGCGCGTCCCGTTCCCGGCCGAGCGCCTCGGTTCCGCCCTACGCACGCTCGAAGCCGCCGGACATCTGGTGCGTAAACGGGGACTGTGGTGGCCGCGTTAGCGCGACCGTCTGTTCCCAACCGCGCTTTGACGTTCGGTCGGTGACACCCGTACGTTTCGGACACGGTGTCTTGGCGACGGGCGGAGGGCGGCTGTGCACAGCGGCGCGAGCAGAACAACGGCGAGCAGACCAACGGATCCATCGCATTCCGGGCGAGCGCGCCGCGTGCCGTTCCTCGGACTGGCCGCGTCACTTTGCCTGATCGCCGGCATGGTCGTTGCCATCGCGCCCCCGGCCGGCGCTGCTCCGGTCTGGTCGGTCGGGACGAGCCCGAGCCCGGCCGGACCACCGGACGGCTTCCTGGCGGCGGTCGCGTGTCCGAGCGCCACGAGCTGCTTGGCCGTCGGGTACTCGGGCCACTCCACGTTGGTAGAGCGCTGGAACGGGACGAGCTGGTCGATCTCCGCCAGCCCCAAGCCGGCCGGCGCAGCGTCCGCGGCGCTGCATGGTGTGTCGTGTCCGAGCACCACGAGCTGCTTCGCCGTCGGCAACTACACGGCCTCCACGCAGAAGACGTTGGTGGAACATTGGAACGGCACTGCATGGGCGATCGTCACGAGCCCCAACCCGACCGGCGCATCATCCGCGGCGCTGAACGGTGTGTCGTGTCTGAGCGACACGAACTGCCATGCCGTCGGCAACTATTCGGCCAGCTCCACCGGAAAGACCCTGGTGGAACATTGGAACGGCACCGCCTGGAGCGTCATTGTAAGCCCCAACCCGACCAGTGCGAATTTCGCGGTGCTGAGCGGCGTGGCGTGTCCGAGCACGACGAGCTGCTTCGCCGTCGGCACCTCTTTCGTGAATTCGGCGAACAACACGTTGGTGGAACATTGGAACGGCACCGCATGGTCGGTCGTCACGAACCCGACCAGCTTCGGCGTCCTCTCGGGCGTGGCGTGTCCGAGCACGACGAGTTGCTTCGCGGTGGGCACGACCGGCTCAGGGCCGAACACATTGGTGGAGCATTGGAACGGGACGAGCTGGTCGAACATGACCAGCCCGAACCCGACGGGCTTTGTCTATGCGATCTTGACGGGCGTGTCCTGTCCGAGCACCACGAGCTGTTACGCGGTTGACCGCTACTCGAGCGGCTCGGCCGTCAAGACCCTCATAGAGCATTGGAACGGGACGAGCTGGTCGATCATGACCAGCCCGAACCCCATCGGCTCGGACATCCCGACCCTCCAGGCTGTGGCGTGTCCGAGCACCACGAACTGCAATGCCGTCGGCAACCACTATGGGGCCGGCAACGCGACGCTCGTGGAGCATTGGAACGGCACGGCCTGGTCGCTTGCCTCCTCCCCGCCCGGAACTTCGCAAAGCGCACTAGGACAGGTCGCGTGTTTGAGCACAACGAACTGCTTCGCGGTCGGCCACTACGTGAGCCCATCGTCAGGTGGCAAGACGTTGGTGGAACATTGGGACGGGACGAGCTGGTCGATCGTCGCCACCCCCAACCCAAGCGGCGCGACCGACGCCTCCCTGGACGGCATCGCCTGTACGAGCACCACAAGCTGCTTCGCGGTCGGCAACTCCACGGCAGCAAACTTCACCAGCAAGACGCTGATTGAGCAGTGGAACGGCACGAGCTGGTCGATCGTCAGCCTCAACCCGACCGGCATAACGTACGGCGGTTTGGGCGGCGTTTCGTGTCCCAGCCCGTCGAGCTGCTTCGCCGTCGGCCAGTACTCGACCGGCTCGGATTTCAAAACGCTGGTAGAGCGCTGGAACGGGACGAGCTGGTCGATCATGGCCAGCCCGAACCCGAGCGGCGCGTTCTCCCTGGGCCTCAACGGCGTGTCGTGTCCGAGCACCACGAACTGCAACGCGGTCGGCAACTCCAGTCAGCAGCCGCTGATAGAGCACTGGAACGGGACGAGTTGGACCATCGCCACCAGCCCCGCCCCGGCCGGGCCCGCGAACCTGACCAGCGTGGCGTGCGCGACGACCACGAGCTGCGAAGCCGTCGGCACCTACGCCCCTTCGGGCCAACGAACATTGGTGGAGCATTTCAACGGAACGGCCTGGTCGATCGCCACCACCCCCAACCCGGCCGGCGCAACCAACGCCGTCCTGGGGGGAGTCACGTGTGTGAGCGCAACAAACTGTTTCGCGGTGGGCAACTCGTCGACGAGCTCCGGCAGCAAGACGCTGGTGGAACAGTGGAGCGGCACCGCGTGGTCGATCGTCACCAGCCCCAACCCGGCCGGCGCAACCGATTCCAGTTTGAGCGGCGTGGCGTGTCCCGGCGCCGCGAACTGTTACGCCGTCGGCACCTACCACGCGAACGCCAGTGACCGGACCTTGATCGAGCGATACGCGTAAAGACGTCCGCACGGGGTCGAGCCCGACACATTTCCGGCCGACCGGCCCGGTTCGACCCGGCGCGCGCCCGGGGATCGGCGGACATTTCGTCCGTAAGCGGGGCCTTTGGTGGCCTCGGAGAGTCAACTCTCGGCTCGGAGCGCCGAAAAAGACCTGTGGAGCTCTCCCAGTGCCCGTACGACCACACGGCGATCGCCGCCGAAGTCTGCTCGGGCGGATCCGTCGTGTTGACCTGCCCGGCCTGCGGGGCCGCTTGGGAATGGCACGGTGCATGGATGCGGCGGCTGCGGGAGCCGGACCGCGAGAAGATGCGCGCCGCCCGGGCCAACACCAAGCCGAGCGAGTCCACGACGTAGCGGTCGGCCCTCTCGCAGCCGGCCTTCTCGGAGTCGGCTCGCCGGCTCGGCTACTCGCCCGTGAAGCGCGGCTCGCGCTTGTCGACGAACGCGGTCATCGCCTCCGCGGTGTCGCTCGACGAGAACATCAGCGCCTGCGCCACGTCCTCGAACTCGATCGCCTCCGCCATCGAGTGACTCGAGCCGTCGTTCAGCTGGCGCTTGATGACCGCGAGCAGCAGCGGCGGCATCGCCGCGAGCCGGACCGCCAGCGCGTCGACCTCCACGAAGAGGCGATCGTGCGGAACGACACGATTCACGAGACCGATGCGCTCAGCTTCCGCCGCGTCGATGATGTCGGCCAGGAACGCAAGCTCTTTCGCCCGATGCAGTCCCACCAGTCTGGGCAGCAGCCACGAGCCGCCGAAGTCGAGCGCGAGGCCGCGGCGGGCGAAGATCTCGGTGAAGCGCGCCCGATCGGATGCCACGATCAGATCGCAACCGAGCGCGAGATTGCATCCGGCGCCCGCCGCGACGCCGTTGACTGCCGCGATCGTGGGCAGGGGGAGCTCGTGGAGCCGCAACGCGGCGCGGCCGACCATGCGCATCGACGCCACGGACGCTCCGGCCCCGGACGGCGCATCGCCGGCCGCGGCCCCGGTGAGATCGGCGCCCGAGCAGAACGCGTCACCGGCACCGGTGATCACGAGGACACGATCGTCGCGTCGGGTCGCGAGGTCGTCGAATATCTCGGCCAGCCCTCCCCACATCTCACCGGTGATCGCGTTCTTGCGCGCCGGCCTGTCGATCGTGAGTGTCACCACCCCGCCGTCCCGTTCGACGCGCAAGCCGTCCAAGTCGCCCTCATCCCCAACGTCTCGTCGTGTGGGCCGACGCAGCTGCCGGCGGCGATACCGTAACCGTCGCATGAGCACGCACGGATGGACGGAACCCGACGATGGAGTCGACGTACGCCACGTGCAGCCCTACGAAGCAGACAAGACGTACCGCTGCCCCGGCTGCGACCACGAGATCGGCCCCGGTCTCGGCCACGAGGTCGTGGTTCCTCGTGAGCGCCCCGAGGAACGGCGGCACTGGCACAGCGGTTGCTGGCACCGCGCCGCGCGGCAGCGCGAGCGTGCGTCTCGGTCGCGCAAACGCTGACCCGTCAGAACGCGGCTTCGAGCACGTCGACGATCCACGCGCCGAGCCCATCGGGTTTCACCGACGCGACGTCGAACCGCAACACGTCGGCGCGCGCCTCGTTGTCAGCCAGCCATCGGACCGCGAGTTTTCGCAGTCGCGTCTGTTTGCGCCACGTCACCGCTTCCGCGGGCGTACCGAAGGCATCGCCCCGCCTGGTCTTCACCTCGCAGAACACGATCGTCGCGTCGCGCCGGGCGACGAGGTCGATCTCCCCTTCTCGCACCCGCCAGTTCCGAACGAGCAACGAGTACCCGGCTGCGGCGTACCACTGCGCGACCGCGTCTTCTCCCGACGCACCGACCGCGCGCCGCGCATCGGTCATCTAGAGCTCCTTGCCGGGAAGCTCCTCGATGTTCACGTCTCGGAACGTCACGACGTGCACGTCGGCGACGAACCGGGTCGGCCGGTACATGTCCCACACCCAGGCGTCCCGTAACTGCAGCTCGAAGTAGGTACGGCCGTTGTCCTGCTTGGCGTCGAGCTTTACGTCGTTCGCGAGGTAGAAGCGGCGCTCGGTCTCGACCACGTACTGGAACATCGGCAACACATCGCGGTACTCGCGATACAGCTGCAGCTCGATCTCCGTCTCGTACCGTTCGAGGTCCTCGGCGCTCATCGGGGCCAGTGTACGACCGGGCCGCGCCACCCTCGGCCTCTGGGTCCGTCCCAAAAGCCCTGGTCAGATCGGGTCAGAACCGCTTTTCCTTGACCTTTGCGGCCTTTCCGATCCGATCGCGCAGGTAGTACAGCTTGGCCCGGCGCACGTCGCCCCGGGTGATGACTTCAATGCGGGCGAGGATCGGCGAATGCACCGGAAAGGTGCGCTCCACGCCGACACCGAAGCTGATCTTCCGGACCGAGAACGTCTCCCGGGCACCACTTCCTTGGCGGCGGATCACCACGCCCTGGGACACCTGGACCCGCTCTCGGTTGCCTTCGACGACCCGGACGTGCACCTTCAGGGTGTCTCCGGGCCCGAAATCGGGCACGTCGTCGCGCAGGCCGGCGCGGTCGACAAGATCGGTGCGGTGCATGGGGGGCTCCCGTGGAGGCGCGCGCCCGGGCGAGCGCGACCCGAGATGCTAGCGGGGCCCCGAGTCGTCGGGGAATTCGTCGTGAAATTCGTCGGCGGGGAACTCGGCCAGCAGGGCCTCCTCCACCGGCGCAAGGGGAAACGTCACGAGATCGGGCCGGCGCGCGAGGGTCCGGCGCAGCGCCTGCGCGTCCCGCCACCGAGCGACGCGCGCGTGATCGCCCGAGCGCAGCACCTCGGGCACGGCCCAGCCGCGGAACTCGGCCGGACGCGTGTACTGCGGGTACTCGAGCCTGCCGTCAGTGAACGACTCCTCAGCCGCCGAAGCCTCGTTGCCCATCACCCCGGGCAGCAGGCGCGCCACCGTCTCGATGACGACGAGCGCGGCGCCCTCGCCGCCCGCGAGCACGAAATCGCCGATGGAGAGCTCCCCGTCGCAGAGATGATCGGCGACACGCTGGTCGACGCCCTCGTACCGCCCGCAGATCAGGGAGAACCCGCCACCGGCGGCGAGCGCGCGCGCCTGGTCCTGGTCGAACCGGCGACCGCTGGCCGACAGCAACAGCAACGGCCGCGCCGGCTGCACCGCCT
>JAUZEM010000110.1 GCA_030839005.1 Actinomycetota bacterium
TGGTGCGCCGCGACGAACAAGCCGGCGACGGTGGCGACGACGCCGACCGCGATTCGCCAGTCGTCACCGATGATGAAGTCGTACCAGAACTTCCCGAACTGCGAGAGCCACCTCATGACGTCGCGACCTCCGGTACGGCCGATGTCCGGCGCACGAGTGTGACGATCCCGAACGCGGTGACGACCACGAACGCGATGACGCCCAGGAGGGATGCGTCCGCTCCGGGCCAGGTGATGCCGGCGCCTTCGGCGCTCCAGAAGATCCCGAACGAGGTGAGCATCACGCCGACGCCGAACTTCAACGTGTTCTCGGGGACGCGCGTGAGCGGCGCGTGCACGATCATCCCGGCGATCAACACGACGACGAACGCGGCGGCTGCGCCGAGCGCGGCTAATCCGACGTTGCGCTGCGTCCCGCCGAAAGTGACCACGATGAACGCGACCTCGAGGCCCTCGAGGAACACGCCCTTGAACGCGACCGTGAAGGCATACCAGTCATGTTTCGGTTGCTCGCCCTTCGCGCGCAGTATCGCGACCTCCGCGGCGTAGATCGATTCCTCGTCGTGCAATGCCTTCAAGCCGCTCGCCCGCAGCACCGCTTTGCGTAGCCACTGCAGACCGAACACCAGCAGCACGGTGCCCACTACCAAGCGCATGGAGTCGATCGGGAGGTGCGCCAATGCGGGGCCGAGGCCCGCGACGATGAGGACCAAGCCGCCGAGCGCCGCGGCGACACCCCACCCGGCCGATCGCCAGCCGCGCGTGACGGCGACGGCCAGCACGATCGTGAGCGCCTCCACCATCTCGACCGCACACGCCAAGAACGCGGCGACAACCAACAAGACGCTATGCATGTAGTGTACGCTACCACTATGGCGCATCTGGTAGCAAGTGCTACGGACACCTACGCGGAGCGGGTAGCGGAACGCGGCGACGACCTTGCGCCGGCCGAACGGCGCGTCGCGGAGTTGTTGGTCGACCTCGGCCCCGAGGCGACGCTTCTCTCCGCCGCCGCGCTCGCCGAACAGCTCGGCACGAGCGATGCGACCGTCGTGCGTACCGCAAAGTCACTCGGATACAGCGGCCTGGCCGAGATGCGCCGGGCGCTCGCGGCCTACGGGGACAACCCACCGCTCGGCGAACGCCTGCGGCGCACACTCGAACAGTCGCCGGGCGGCGACCTCTTCGCATCAGCAATTCGCAATCACCTCGCGGCAATCGAGACCCTGACCCGTAACGTCTCTCCATCCGCTTTCCAAGAGGCCGTCGCGATCCTTGCCGGCGCCGACCGCGTGGTCTGGCGAGGCGTCGGACCTTCCGCGCACCTCGCCGCCTACGGGCAACTCCTCACCCAACGGATCGGGAAACCCAGCAGCGCGCTCGTGCACACCGGCACCTCGTTCGCCGACGAGCTCCTGACCCTCGCCCCCAACGACGCCATCGTCGTGTTCGCCTACGGTCAGCTCCAGTCACACGTCCGCGTACTTCTCGGCCACGCCGAGACGCTCAACGCGCCCGTCGTCCTCATCACCGACACCCTCGGACGCAAACTCGACGACGCGGTGAACGCGACACTCCAATGCGGTCGCGGCGCTCCGGGCCTCTTCGCCAGCCATGCCACCACCCTCGTGGTCATCGAAGCCGTCGTCGTGGCCCTCGCCGCCACCAACCAAGCCGAAGCAGAGAGCAGCCTCACGAACCTCAACGAACTACGCGCCGCACTCGCGGGACGCCGCATCGACGTGGACACCCCGTGACCGCGCCCGAGGTACTCGAACGTCCGGTTTCTACGTCGTGGACTTCCGGGAACGGATGAACGTGAACCAGGTCTCGTCGTCAACCTCACCCCGAACTCGGGCCAGGTAGTTCTGGCGGTAGGCCACGTCGTGGATGGGCGCCACGCCCGGCCACTCGCGATTGCTGCCGGCGGCACCGTCGATCAACTCTCGCACGATGTCGGCGTGGCCGGCGTGGCGAGCCGTGTCGAGCAGCACCGTGAGGAGCATCCAGCGCAGCGACACGGTGATCCCGATGTGGTGGCGGCCGGTGGCGTCCAACTCGAGATCGGAGATCGATCGGTCAGCCGCAGCAGTCGCGGCGCGATAGTTCGCGACGATCTCTTCCGCGGTCTCGTCGGGCTTGGCGTACATGTCGCTGAACTCGCCCAGCGTGGCGTCTTCGTCGGCTTCCCACGCCAGGCGCGGCCGTTCGCGTCCGAACGCATCGCAGAAGTACGCACCCTCGACGCCGGTGAGATGCTTCACCAGTCCCAACAGGTTTGTGCCGGTCCCGGTCATCGGCCGGCGAAGGTCTGCCTCACTCAGACCCTCCAACTTCCACAGGAGCGCGTCTCGGTTCAGCCGGAGGTGGGCGTGCAGAAGTGCCTTCTCGTCGCCGGTTGACAAGCGCGGCGCGTAGAGATCGAAAAAGCTCACCGACCTGCCCGCCCGTTCAGTAGTTCCGCCACGACTCAGGGCGCGGATCGGATCGAGCTGAGCGGCGGATGGTTTGCATCGGTCAAGAGGCGTGCCCGG